>ONPH01000192.1 GCA_900319655.1 uncultured Eubacteriales bacterium | reverse complement strand
AAGCTTAGGGTTAGAGCTTACGCGCACAACCGTTCCGCCTTCCTCGTCGGCGCCCACGAGCATAGAGTATTTCGACTCGCTCTGAAAGCCCTGAATAACGGCTTTAAGCTCCTCTGCCGTTTTGCCGTCAACATCCTTTCCGAACAGGATATATCCGCCGAGGTTATACTGCTTTGCGGTTTCTGCCGCGTTTTCGTCGGGTAAGGCGACAAAAAACATCTGACCGACCTTTTCCTGCAAGGTCATATTCGCAACCTTTTCCTGCAAGAGCTCGTAGCTCGGCTCAGTAGGTTCGGTTTCGACAGACTCGGTATGTACAGCGGAAGTAGCGTCCTGCTTTTGCACATCGTTCATAACCGCGACTGCTTCATCCGGCGTGCTGACTTCCGCTGAACTTTCAGCGATTTGTCCGCACGCTGTAAGCGACGCGAGCATAAACAAGGCGAGTATCAGCGATATAAATTTTGTTTTATTCATAAAATACACTTCCGAATATATAAAGGGTTGACTCTTTTCTATAATCAGAGCCAACCCCTAAAATTCTAAAAAAGAATATTAACCGTTGATAACGATTTTTTCAATAACAGGCTGATTAGCCTTGGGAATAGTACCGTTGTTGTCGGTGGGCTTAGCGTCCTTAGCGATTTTGTCTACCACTGTCATACCCTTTGTAACAACGCCGAAGCCTGCGTACTGACCGTCGAGGAAGTCGCTGTCCTCCTGAACGATAAAGAACTGAGAGCTTGCGCTGTTAAAGTCCTGCGAACGCGCCATTGAAATTACACCGCGAACGTGTTTAAGAGTGTTGTTAACGCCGTTTGCCGAAAACTCGCCCTTAATCTTTTTATCATTACCGCCTGTGCCGTTGCCGAGCGGATCGCCGCCCTGAATCATAAAGCCCTCCAAAATTCTGTGGAAGGTAAGGCCGTCGTAAAACTTGTTGTTAACCAGAGTTTTGAAGTTCTCAACGGTCTCGGGAGCAACGTCGGGTAGAAGTGCAAACTCGATATCGCCGTAATCCTTAACGGTGATTGTGCCCTTTACGGCGTTGTCGGGAATTTTTACGTCGCCTGCGTAAGCGTCGCCCTTGGTCGACTTAGGTGAAGCCGAAATTGCCGACGACTTTGATGACGACGATGATGAAGAATCGGTATTTTTCTTCTGTCCGCAGCCTGTGAGCATTACCGCCGAAAAAGCGAGCAATACCGCAAGCACAAGACCTGTGGTTTTAATTGCGATAGATTTTATCATAATAACATCCTTTCTTAAATCCGCAACATCTATTTTATCATTAATTTAAAAACAAATCAACCTATTTGACACAAAATTATTAATATGATAGAATTCTTAATAGTATAAATACGGAAGTGATATGTGTGAACGACGAAATCACATATGTAAGCTCTAAACAGAAATGGTTTAGCGTAAATTTAAAAGAGATTTGGAAGTACCGCGACCTGATAATTTTGTTTGTTAAGCGCGACCTTACCACAAACTACAAGCAGACCGTGCTCGGTCCGTTGTGGATTATAATTAATCCGCTGTTGTCCACCACGGTTTTCACCGTAATATTCGGCGTAATCGCAGGTATTCCGACCGACGGAACACCGCAGTTTTTGTTCTATATGTCGGGCAACATCCTGTGGAACTTTTTTTCGAGCTGCTTAAACCGCGCATCGGGAACGTTTCTGGGAAACGCAAGGCTGTTCGGCAAGGTGTATTTTCCACGGCTTGTAATGCCGATTTCGGGCATACTTTATAACCTGATAAACTTTATGCTCCAAACGGCTGTCTACGTAATTCTCGTAATCGTCTACTCGCTGATCGGCGCGAATGTCCACCCGAATTTGCTGATAATTCTTGCGCCCTTTTTGGTGTTGCAAACAGCGCTTCTCGGCACGGGAATGGGACTTATAATCTCGTCAATCACAACCAAATACAGGGATTTAAACGTACTTGTAAGCTTCGGCGTGTCGCTTTTAATGTACATCACGCCTGTGGTTTATCCGATTTCAAGAGTGCCTGAAAACTTTCGCTGGCTTATGCTCCTAAATCCCGTCGCTCCGATTGTAGAAACATACCGCTGCGCGTTTTTGGGAAGCGGCAGCTTTGAATGGCAGTTTTTGCTCATAAGCCTTGCCGTAACGCTTGCGCTGCTGTTTTGGGGAGTAATTGTGTTTAACAAGGTAGAAAAGAACTTTATTGATACGGTGTAATTTATGATAGAGCTGAAAGAAAATTGTGTTATTAAAACCGAACATCTTTCAAAGGAATACCGCCTCGGCGCAATCGGCTCGGGAACGCTCCGTCGCGATTTGCAAAGCTGGTACGCCAAACGCAGAGGAAGGGAAGATCCCAATTCGATTATCGGC
>ONPH01000094.1 GCA_900319655.1 uncultured Eubacteriales bacterium | reverse complement strand
ACTCGCCGCTCGGTCTGATGATAAGGTCGGGATCGGGCTGGCCTGCGGTGTAGAGATTATCCGAAATAAGCTGTTCGGTGATGTCGTCCTCACTGATTTTGCCGTTTTTGACCGCGGCGCTGATGTTTTTAACCGCGCGGACAATTTCATCGCGGCTGCCGTAGTTCATCGCGATGTTGAGCACCATGCCCTCTCTGTCCTTGGAGCACTCCTCGTTTTCGTCCATAAGCTCCCTAAGCTCCGGAGAAAAGCCGCTTTTGTCACCGATAAAGCGCACAACGATATCGTCGTCCTTAAAGTCGCGGATAGCTTCCTCAAGATAGGACTTAAACAGCTTCATCAATGCTCCTACCTCGTCCTCGGGGCGTTTCCAGTTCTCGGTTGAGAACGCGTAAACCGTGAGGTACTTAATTCCGACCTCGGAGCAGTAGCGCGTGATTTTTCTGAAGGTACGCGCGCCTTCGGTATGGCCTGCCTTGCGCGGAAGTCCGCGTTTTTTTGCCCAGCGGCCGTTGCCGTCCATTATAATTCCGACGTGCTTAGGCAGGACAAGCTCAGCGTGGTTTATTTCAGGTTTTTTACCTATGCCGAAAATAGCCATATTACAGCTCCATTACTTCCTTTTGCTTGTCAGCGGAAATGCTGTCTACCTTTTTGATGAATTTGTCGGTAAGCTCCTGAGTCTTTTTCTCGCCGTGCTTGAGGTCGTCCTCGGTCAGCTCGCCTGACTTTTTAAGGCTCTTAAGCTTGTCGATTGTATCGCGTCTTACGTTGCGGATTTGAACCTTTGTGTCCTCGGCAATACGCTGAACGTCCTTAACGATTCCCTTACGTCTGTCCTCGGTGAGGGGCGGAAAAATAAGGCGGATAATCTTGCCGTCGTTCATGGGGTTAATGCCGATGTCGGACTTCTGGATTTCCTTTTCAATCTGTCTTAAAATAGAAGCGTCCCACGGCTGAATTGTAAGGGTTCTCGCCTCGGTTACCGAAACCGCCGCGAGCTGGTTTATGGGAGTGGGAGTTCCGTAGTAGTCAACCTTAACCTTGTCAAGAACAGCAGGATTTGCTCTGCCTGCTCTGATTTCGGCGTACTCTGTGCAGAGGTGGTCGATTCTTCTGCCCATTCTTTCTTCAGCCTTTTTGAGTGTTTCTTTCATACTTATGCCTCCTAAATTGAATTATTATCAAAAATTAAATTTCGTTTTTTACGACTGTGCCGATATTCTCGCCGCACACAGCCCTGTAGATGTTCTCGGGATCGTCAATGCTGAACACCAAAATCGGAAGGTCGTTGTCCTTGCAAAGCGCTGACGCGGTGCTGTCCATTACCGCCAAGCCCTTGTTGAGCACCTCTTGATGGGTGATTGTATCAAACTTCTTCGCGTCGGGGTTGGTCTTGGGATCGCTGTCATAAACGCCGTCAACCATAGTCGCCTTCATAATTACGTCGGCTTCAATTTCTACCGCTCTTAAAGCAGCGGCTGTGTCGGTGCTGAAGAACGGATTGCCCGTGCCGCAGCCGAAAATTACAACCTTGCCCCTGTTGAGGTGGGCGATTGCCTTGTTGCGGATATACGGCTCTGCAACCTGGCGCATTGAGATTGCGGTCTGAACCCTGACTTCAACGCCGAGGGCTTCGAGAGCGTCGGCAACGCCGAGAGCGTTGATTGTGGTTGCGAGCATTCCCATATGGTCGGCTCTGGTTCTGTCCATTTCGCCCGAGCTTCTGCCTCTCCAGAAGTTTCCGCCGCCTACAACAACGGCTACCTGAACGCCTGCTTCGACGCATTTTTTGATTGGCTCGCAGATTTTTTGAACGACGTCAAAGTCGATTCCGTGTTTATTTTCTCCGGCGAGAGATTCGCCTGAAAGCTTTAGCAAAATTCTTTTGTATTTTGGTTGCATACATAACACTCCATTATTCATATAGTTATTTACAATTATACAATATATTGGAAACAAAGTAAAGGCAAAACACTAAATATTTTGAATTTGTAAAAAGAAAAAAGGCGCGGAATTTTACTTCCGCACCTTAAATTTCACAAATAGAATTATAGCACCTTTGAGAGGAAATCTTTGAGTCTGGGGCTCTTGGGATTATCGAAAAATTCCTCGGGCGAACCCTGCTCAACAATTACTCCCTCGTCAACAAATACAATCTTTGTTCCTACTTCCCTCGCGAAGCCCATCTCGTGGGTAACGACAACCATTGTCATACCCTCCTTGGCAAGCTGCTTCATAACCTCGAGAACCTCTCCTACCATTTCGGGATCGAGTGCCGAGGTCGGCTCGTCAAAGAGCATTACGTCGGGGTTCATTGCAAGCGCGCGTACAATAGCGATACGCTGCTTTTGTCCGCCGGAAAGCTGCGAAGGATATGCGTCGGCTCTGTCGGCAAGTCCTACGCGCTCCAAAAGCGCCATTGCGTTCTTTTCAGCCTCAGCCTTGCTCTGCTTTAACAGCTTCATCGGGCCGATTGTCATATTTCTGAGCACCGTCATATGCGGAAACAGGTTGAACTGCTGGAACACCATTCCCATCTTTTGGCGGTGAATGTTGATATCTACGCTTTTATCGGTGATGTCAACGCCCTCAAAGTAAATTGAACCGCCGGTGGGTTCTTCGAGAAGGTTTAGACAGCGCAAAAATGTGGATTTACCCGAGCCCGAGGCTCCGATAACAACCATAACGTCGCCCTTGTCAATCTCGGCGTTTACGCCCTTTAGAACCTCCATATCGTCAAACGATTTGCAGAGATCCTCAACCTTGATTAAAACATCAGTGGTCACTGCTGCGCAGCCTCCTTTCGAGCTTCTTTAAGAAGAACTGAAGAATCAGTACGATTATCAGGTAAATTGCCGCGATTGTGATAAGCGGAAAGAACGCCTCGTAGGTTCTTGAACGGATAAAGTTGCCCACGTAGGTCAAATCCTGCAGTGCAACGTAGCCTGCAACCGAGGTCTCCTTTACGAGCACGATAAACTCGTTGCCGAGCGCAGGAAGAATATTCTTGAACGCCTGCGGCAGAATAACAAGCACCATAGTCTGCTTGTAGTTAAAGCCGAGCGAACGGCTCGCCTCAAACTGTCCCTTGTCGATTGACATAATACCCGAGCGGACAATCTCGGCAACATACGCGCCGGAGTTCATACCGAACGAGATAAACGCCGCCAAAATGCCGTTGCGCGAGCTTGCGAAGATGATGAAATACATAATCATAAGCTGAATTACAACAGGCGTTCCGCGGATTACGGTTATGTAGACATTGCAAATTGCGTTAAGCACCTTAAGAACGCGGTCGCCAAACTTTTGGCACTTTTTGCCTGCGAGCTGCATATCGTGCGTTGAGCGTATCATCGCGATTAAAAAGCCGAGCACGATACCGATAAGCGCGGCGACGATAGTAATTTGGATTGTCACCCAAAGACCGTTCAAAAGCTGCAGCCAGCGGTTGTCGGTGATAAAGGTCGCCTCAAAGCTCTGTGCTATGCTGTTAAAAAACTCTCCCATAAAATCTTCCTTAATAAATTTAGGTAAACAAACAACAGGCGGGTAATAAATACCCGCCTTATGTGAGCAAATTTTTAATTATGAAGCCTTGATGTACTTGTCGATAATCTTCTTAACAGTACCGTCAGCCTTGAGCTCTGCAAGAGCCTTGTTGAACTGCTCTGTAAGCTCGCTGCCCTTCTTAAGGCAGATTGCGTAGTCCTCGTTCTCGAAGGGCTCGTCAAGAATTTTTGTGCCCTTGTTCTGCTCAACAAACTTCTTGGCAGGCTCGTTGTCGATTACAACAGCGTCAACCTTCTTCTGGGTAAGTGCGAGAACCGCGTCTGCGCCCTTGCTGAAACGCTCAACCTTTGTGCCGTCCTTTTCCATATCGGAAACATAGATGTCACCGGTTGTGCCGAGCTGTACGCCTACGGTAGCGCCCTTGAGGTCGTCAGCCTTTGCAACCTTTGTCTCGCCGTCGTTAACGATGATAGCCTGGATTGCTGTTGTGTAAGAATCTGTAAAGTCAACGCTCTTCTTTCTCTCGTCGGTAACGGTCATACCTGCCATACCAAAGTCAGCCTTGCCTGAGCTAACGGCTGTGATGATAGCGTCAAACTCCATATCGTCGATTACAAGTGTGTAGCCGAGTTTGTCGCAAAGAGCCTGTGCAAGCTCTGCGTCGATACCTACAACCTTGCCGCCCTCCTGATACTCATAGGGCTCGAAAGCTGCGTTTGTAGCCATGTGCAGCTCGCCTTTTGTCGCTGTGCTCTCAGACGACTTGCTGTCTGAGGTCTTGCTGTCGGACGCTGCCGACGAACTCTCGGTTTTACCGCCGCAGCCTGCAAACATTACGGCTGTCGAGCAAACGAGTACGGCTGCTAAGAATAATGCCAAAAACTTTTTCATAAAAATACATCTCCTATCAAAATTTAACATCTATTAATATAGCAGAGTTATGCGAAAAAATCAAGATTATTATTGCGATTTATGCAAAAATTTTAAAAATAATACATTATTTTTTATACCTTGTTTCGGCAAGGTGTACATAAGGCGCGATTTAATCGGGTTTTGCGTTTTTCTTCTTTTGCTTTTTGACGGACTTGATAATTTTGATTACGGTAAAAGTCAAAATCACAATCAAGCCGAGAACTCCGCAGCCTACAATCACATACGGAAAATAGCTGCGCTCGGGATTATCGTTCAGTTCGCCCAGATCGGTGAGGGATTTATCATCGGTGTCATCTCCCCCGGGCAAATCGCCGTTATCGTCAGCGGCAGAGCTTTTGTCCTTAACGGCGTCGGCTTTTCCGCTTAAAGGCGAGGATGATTTTGATGAATTATTGACATTTGAGGCTTTTCCTGCGGTGTTAACAACGCCGCTGCTGCCTGAGCTTACGGGCAGGCTGCCGCCCGACTTTGAAATACAATCGCTGATTTTAAAATTTACGTCGCTTCCGCCGTCGCCTACAGCCTTGAATTTGAGATTAAACAGACCTGATGAATTTTGCTGATTGTAGAATACGACCTTAAGCTTATCTCCGCTGAAATTGCTGCGGACAAGCGACTCGCTCTCACATCCGCGAAATTCGAGCGCGGACTTGTCGTAATCGAACTCAAAAACCGCCGCTCCCAAATCCGCGGAATTTGAACAGCTCACGCCGATTG
>ONPH01000191.1 GCA_900319655.1 uncultured Eubacteriales bacterium | reverse complement strand
GGGGCTTTCCTCAATCATCTTCTGGTTCTTTCGCTGAACCGAGCACTCGCGTTCACCGAGACAAATAATGTTGTTGTACTTGTCGCAGAGAAGCTGCATTTCGATGTGCTTAACAGGGAAGATGAATTTTTCAAGATAGCATGCGCCGTCACCGAACGCCGCCTCAGCCTCGGCGGAAGCCGAGAGAAATGCGTCCTCGAACTGCTCGGGGAAGTCCACGCGGCGAATACCCTTTCCGCCGCCGCCCGAGCGAGCCTTGATAAGCAGGGGGAAGCCGATTTTTTCAGCTTCTTTTTTAGCTGTTTCGATATCTTCAACAATGTCGCAGCCCGGCGTTACGGGAACGCCTGCGGCACGCATTGTTTTACGCGCGTTGTCCTTGTCACCGAGCATGGCGATCATACCCGAGGTAGGGCCGATAAAGTTGATGTTGCACTGCTCGCACAGCGATACAAACTTTGCGTTTTCGCTGAGCAGGCCGTAGCCGGGGTGAATCGCCTGAGCGCCGCTCTCAATCGCGACGGTCAAAATCGCCGGAATATTCAGGTAACTGTCCGCAACGCGGTTGCCGCCAACGCAGTAGCTCTCGTCCGCGAGCTGAACGTGCATGGCGTTTTTGTCTGCCTCGGAATAAATCGCAACGGTGGCGATGCCCATTTCGCGGCAGGCGCGGATAATGCGAACCGCGATTTCGCCGCGGTTTGCTATAAGTATTTTAGAAAACATTTTTTTACCTCTGTTCTCTTAATCTTTATTTTCAATAAGCGCAAACGACAGCTCGGCGCTTACGCAGAGCTTGCCGTTAACATAACCCTTGGCGTCAATAAAGTAGAACGGACCTCTGTTTTTGGTCAGTGTGCAGACGCTCTCGAGGGTGTCGCCGGGTTTAACGGGGTTTTTGAACTTAACGTTGTTCATCTTGGTAAAGTAGGGCGTGCAGTTGCTGACCTTGTCTGCGAGCAGACAGCAGCTTGCCTGTCCCATCATTTCGCACAGGATAACGCCCGGCACAACGGGGTTGCCCGGAAAATGTCCCTGCAAAAAGAACTCGTCGCCCTTGATTGTGTAACGGCCCTTGGCGGTTACTTCGTCAACGACCTCGGACTCCTCGACAAGGAGCATATTGTCGCGGTGGGGTAAAATCTTTTTAATCTCTTCCTGATTCATAACGACCTCGTTTTAGAAATTGAAAGTTGAAAATTGAAAATGGATAATTTCGGTCGGGAATATCAGTTTGCTGTTCCGATACGTTTAATTCCCGATTGAATTAATATGGAGCGAAATTAACTTTACCAAACGCTCTGTATTATTTTAAATTGGGTGCGGGAAATTCCCCTGACAGGGGAAATGTCGCAAAGCGACAAAAGGGTTGCCGTCCGGCTACGGAGAGCCCGCCATTAATTATCCATTTTCCATTATCAATTATCCATTAATAAAATCTATTTTATTGCAAAGAGCGGCTGGTTGTACTCAACAAGCTCGCCGTTTGTCGCGAGAACCGCGGTAATTTCGCCGTCCTCCTCAGCCTGGATTTCGTTCATACACTTCATCGCCTCGATAATGCATACAACGTCGCCCTTCTTAACCCTCTTGCCCACGTGAACGTAAGGATCGCTCTCGGGCGAGGGAGCGGCGTAGAACACGCCTACAATCGGAGCGCTGATGGTCTTGCCGTTGTCGGGCTCGGCAGTGCTTACCGCAGGAGCTGCGGCAGGAGCAGGAGCGGCGTTGACGGTAACGGCAGCCGGAGCAGCCGCGGCGGCATGAGCCTTTTCAAGGCTGATGGTGTCCGTGCCGTCGGAAATCTCGAGCTTTTCGAGCGAGCACTCCTCCAAAACCTTTATATATTCTTTAAGTGTGGAAATATCTATCATTACAAAAGTCCTCCGTTAAGGCAATACCGCACAACTCGGGCGCGGATTGCGCTGCAAAATAATTCGTCAAATCTTTTTGAAAACTACGCACGCGTCGTGACCGCCGAAGCCGAGGTTAGTCGAGACGGCAACGTTGACGTCGCGTTTTTTAGCCTTTTTGGGAGTGTAGTCGAGGTCAAGTCCCTCGTCGGGCTCGTCGAGGTTGATTGTCGGGGGAATCATACCGTCGTCAATCGCCTTAACCGCCGCGATAGCCTCAATCGCGCCTGTAGCGCCGAGCATATGTCCGGTCATCGACTTTGTTGAGCTTATGCTCGCGTCATACGCCTTGTCGCCAAGAGCTGACTTGAACGCCATAGTTTCTGTCAAATCGTTGAGGTGAGTGCTCGTTCCGTGAGCGTTTATGTAAATCTGAGCGTCGTCGGGCACATTTGCCTCGTCAAACGCGATTCTGATTGCTCTTGCAAGTCCCGCGCCCTCGGGATCGGGAGCGGTTACGTGGTGAG
>ONPH01000189.1 GCA_900319655.1 uncultured Eubacteriales bacterium | reverse complement strand
CATTCGGGAACACGACGAGCTCAATTGAGCCGCTCCTGTCCTCGGCGGTGACGAACGCCATAAGCTTGTTATTCTTGGTAAGCTGGGTTTTTGAACCTGCGATTATGCAGACCACGCAGACCTTTTTGCCGTCGAAATAGCGTTTGCTCTCGCGCGTGACAATCTCACCGATTGAGTCGGATTTTACTGCTTTTGCAAACTGCGAATAATCGTCAATCGGGTGTCCGCTGAGGTACATTCCTGCAATTTGGTACTCCATCTGCAAAAGCTCTCCGCGGCTGTACTCCTGAACATCGGGAAGCTCGGGCTCTGAGGAACGTTTTTCCTGCTCGCTGAGCCCCATATCGAAGAACGACATTTGACCGTTCAGGCTGTGCTTTTTCTCATACTCTACGTCGCTGAGCACCTTGGAATAAACCTGCAAAAGCTGGCGGCGGTTTGCGCCTAAGCCGTCAAAGGCTCCGCATTTAATAAGGCTTTCAATCGCGCGCGAGTTCATATTTTTGCCTGACAGGCGCTTGCAAAAATCGTACAGTGAAACATACGGCTTGTACCTGCGCTCGGTGATAATCTGCTCGATAAACTGCCTGCCGAGGTTTTTGATCGCAAGCAGTCCGTAGCGGATATTTTTGCCGTCAACGGTAAAGCCGAGTCCGCTTTCGTTAACGCTCGGCGGCAAAACGCTGATTCCGAGCGACTTGCACTCCGAGATATAGACAGCCAGCTTGTTGCGGTTGTCGAGCACGCTCGACAGCAGCGCCGACATATATTCGCGCGGATAGTGGCACTTTAGCCACGCGGTTTTGTAGGTTACTGCGGCGTAGGCTGCGGCGTGGGATTTGTTGAAGGCGTAGCTTGCGAAGCTTTCCATCTCATTAAAGACGGACACTGCGATTTCGCGGCTTACTCCGCGCCTAAGACAGCCCTCGACAACCACGTTGCCGTCATCGTCGACAAGGCCGTTTATAAACACCTCGCGCTCGCGCTCCATAACGTCGTGCTTTTTCTTGCTCATGGCGCGGCGGACAATATCCGCTCTGCCGAGGCTGTAGCCTGCGAGTGAGCGAAGCACCTGCATAACCTGCTCCTGATAGACGATACAGCCGTAGGTTACTTCCAAAATCGGCTTTAAGAGCGGATGCTTGTAGCGCACCTTCTGCGGATTGTGGCGGCACTCGATGTACGTGGGAATACTGTTCATCGGGCCTGGGCGGTAGAGCGATACCACCGCGATTAAGTCCTCGATGCAGTCGGGCTTTAGCTGGGTGAGCACGTTACGCATCCCTTGGCTTTCAAACTGGAAAACGCCCTCGGTTGCGCCGCGCGAAATCATCGCGAAAACCGCCTTGTCGTCGTCCTTAACGTCGTCGGGACTATACTGTGGATTTATCTTTTTAATAAGCTTTTCCGCCTCGTCAATTACCGTTAAGTTGCGAAGTCCCAAAAAGTCCATTTTGAGAAGTCCGAGCTCCTCAAGAGTTGTCATTGTGTACTGGGTGACGACGTTGTCGTCGTTTTTCGCGAGGGGCACGTAGTTTGAAACCGGCTGTTCGGTGATAACCACGCCTGCCGCGTGCATTCCCGAATGGCGCGGCATACCCTCAATGCTCATTGCGTAATCGAGCAGGGTTTTAATCTGCGGATCTTCGTTGTATCTGTCTTTAAGCTCAGCGCTTGCGCCGAGAGCCTTGCTTATCGTGATACCCAGCTCGAACGGAACGAGCTTTGCGACCTCGTCAACAGCGGCGTAGGGCATTCCCATTACTCTGCCGACGTCTCGGATTGCGGCACGCGCCGCCATTGTTCCGAAGGTGACAATCTGCGCCACCCTGTCCTCGCCGTACTTGCGCACAACGTAGTCGATAACCTCTCCCCTGCGCACGTTGCAGAAGTCGATATCAAAGTCGGGCATACTGACGCGCTCGGGGTTTAAGAAACGCTCAAAGAGCAGGTTGTACTTAATCGGATCAATCGCCGTGATTCCGATGCAGTAGGCGCAGAGCGACCCTGCGCCCGAACCTCTGCCCGGGCCGACGGGAATTCCGTTTGACTTTGCGTACTGCACAAAGTCGTTGACAATCAGGTAGTAATCGACAAAGCCCATCTTGCTGATTGTGTTAATCTCGTATTCAAGGCGGTCGATCAGCTTTTGGTCGGGATTGTCGCCGTAGTGCTTGTAAAGTCCGCTGTAGCACCGCCTTCTGAAATATTCGAGGTGATCCTCGTGATTAGGCACGTCAAAATGCGGAAGTTTTCTTACTCCGAACTCGAACTCGACGTTACATCGTTCGGCGATTTTATGGGTATTCTCAATCGCGCCCTCGTATTCACCGAACAGAGCGGCCATCTCGTCCTCGGTTTTCATATAAAACTCGTCGGTCTGAAACTCCATTCTGTCGGGATCGTCAAGGGTGCGGTTGGTCTG
>ONPH01000173.1 GCA_900319655.1 uncultured Eubacteriales bacterium | reverse complement strand
CAGGATGTTTTTGAGCGCAGAATTGCCGCACTTGAAGGCGGCACGGCAGCTTTGGCGGTAGCCTCAGGCGCTGCGGCAATCAGCTACACAATTCAGGCACTTGCTAAGGCAGGGGAGAACATCGTAGCAGCCGAGACAATCTACGGCGGTACCTACAACCTTTTGGCGCATACCCTGCCCAACTACGGAATTACAACTAAGTTTGTAAATCCCGACGAGGAAAACGCCTTTGAAAACGCGATCGACGAAAACACCAAGGCGCTCTACATCGAAACCCTCGGCAACCCGAATTCGAATATTATCGACATAGAAAAGCTCGCGCAAATCGCTCACGCTCACAACATTCCGCTTGTTGTAGACAGCACCTTCGCAACGCCGTATCTTCTCCGCCCGATTGAGTACGGAGCAGACATCGTGGTTCATTCCGCGACAAAATTCATCGGCGGCCACGGTACGGCAATCGGCGGCGTAATTATCGAGAGCGGCAATTTCGATTGGGAGCAGAGCGGCAAATTCCCTCAGTTCTCCGAGCCAAACGCCTCATACCACGGCGCAGTATTCGCAAAGGCAGCTCCCGGCGCGGCATTTGTTACATATATCAGGGCGATTTTGCTCAGAGATACCGGCGCAACGCTTTCTCCCTTCCATGCTTTCATCTTCCTGCAAGGTCTCGAAACCCTGTCGCTCAGGGTTGAGCGCCACGCCGAGAATACCAAAAAGGTAATCGACTTCCTCGTAAACCACCCCAAGGTTGAGCGCGTAAACCACCCCTCGACCGACGACTCGCCCTACAAGGCGCTTTATGAAAAGTACTTCCCCAACGGCGGCGGTTCAATCTTCACCTTCGACATCAAGGGCGGCGAGGAAGAGGCTAAAAAGTTCATTGACAACCTGCAAATCTTCTCACTTCTCGCAAATGTTGCCGACGTAAAATCCCTTGCGATTCATCCGGCTTCAACAACTCACTCACAGCTCAACGCCGAGGAGCTCGAGGAGCAGGGAATTCGTCCGAACACAATCCGCCTTTCAATCGGCACTGAGCACATTGACGATATTATCTTCGATTTATCCGAGGCATTCGACTCAATCTAATCCCATAATGTTATTATAAAAAGTTTGGCAAATATTTTAAAGGCTCCCCCAACGCGTAAGCTTTGGGGGAGCTGTCAGCTTTAGCTGACTGAGGGGGCGGCTCTTCCTTAAACGCCTCATTATAAACCAAAATGCATACATATAATTTACATCGTAGGGGCGCACTGGAATGTGCGCCCGAGGTCGTTCAGTTAAATTTTGTTTTTATAAATCAAGGATTAAGACGAGAACAAACGTCTGTTCACGGGCGGACATTTTAGTCCGCCCCTACAGTTAAAAACAAACGCTCAAATAAAGTTCTTTTTCTTTACAGATTATTACCCAGCGTAATAATCTCAGCCCATTCAACAGGGCCTATCGCGCCGGTCTGTTCAATTCCGAGGTACTGTTGAAGCGCAATTACCGCCGCTTTAGTCCTCACTCCGAAAATTCCGTCAACCTCAATCACAGGGATTTGCTCAACATTCTGACCGATTTTATTCAGATATCCCTGAATAATCCTCACGCTCTCTCCGCGGTCGCCTTCAACCAAAAATCTGCCCGGGTACGGCTCTCCGATAGCGCTCTGATAGTTCGCAGGAAGCTCGCTGACAACCGTGTTGTATACCTGTTCAATGCGGTTAAAAACGTTCGCGTCTACCACACCCGTCACAGGCAGTCCGTAGGTGTTCTGAAAGCTGAAAACCGCGTCGCGCGTGAACTCACCGAAAAAGCCCGTAATCGGAATCGGCGGAAGCTCGGGAAAAAAGTAGCCGATAAACGCGAGGTAGTATTGCAGAGCCTCAACGTCCTCGCCCTGGCTGCCCATGCTAAGCTCTCTTGTGTATCTTCGGGAAACCTCGGAGATTGTCAGCCCCTCTCCGGTAAGCTCGGAAAGCCGCTTTACCGAGGCGAAAATCTGCTTGATTTTGTACCAAGTTGCCTTGCCGACAATTCCGTCGGGGGACAGGTTAAAAATCTCCTGAAACTTCTTGACAGCGTTCTCGGTCTCCAAATCAAACACGCCGTTGATATACTGAATTTTCGGTATAGCCGGGTAGTTCTGCGAAATCCTGTTCAGCTCGCGCTTAATTGTCACAACGTCGTCTCCTCGCCGTAGTAGTACCGCAAAATCTCAATCGGGCTCAGCCCGCGGTTTGCAAGCGTAACACTGCCCCACTGAGAAAGACCGTTGCAGCTCGTCGTGTAGCCGTCGCAAAACTGCGCGTAAAGCGGCTCAACACGCCCACGGCGGACGATGTAGTTGTTGAATATTTCATCGACAATTGCGCTGATGTTGCTGTAAACCTCGCCGTCCTTGTTAAACGCCTGGTCAATCGCGGTGTTGTTTGTGATGTCAAAATCATAGCCGCGGCTGCGGTAATACTCGGTGTAAATTCGGTTGAGCGCAAATGAAATCTGCGCCAGAATATTCGCTCTAATCGCATTTTCAGGCCACGTGGGGTATATCTCGGACGAAGCGACGTTTTTGATGTACTCGGTAAATGGCAGCGTGACGTTCTCCGCAGGCTGGTTAGGTCTGCCGAGGTGCACAGTGATGTAGGTTGGAATAACAGGAGAAGCCATATTACCGCTCCAATCCAATTCCGAGAGGGTTAAGGCTCACGGGCAAAATCGTTTCCACTCTGTCAAAGATGTTCACAGGGCAGTCCACAATCGGTTCAAAACCCGGGTGATACGCAGAAATCAAATACTGCGTAACGCTGTCGGAAGCGTTCTGCGGAGTTTGACTTTCGGCGCTGAGCTTTGACGGCAGGACAATTTCGTTGACAATTCCAGACGAATCGGTTGTATCGTTATAAATCGAGTATCGTTTACCCTTGTAAATCATCGAGACGTCGACAAAAACATCCTTAAGCGGAAATGCGTCCTCGGCAACGCTCGCCTGAATTTTCAGCGAACCGCGCCCCTTGTTTTCATCAATATATTCCTGATACTCAGGCTTAAACGGAGTCTCGCCCGAAGGCTTAGGCATATTTTCGGTCATAAAAAACTCTCCTTTCATAGTCATACTATGCAGGAGAGGGGTTTAGTTGTATTAAGAGTTTAGAGTTTAATGTTTAGAGTTTAATGATTTTAAAGCCTCCCCGTCACTTGTTACGGGAAATTCCCCTGATAGGGGAAATGTCACGAAGTGACAAAAGGTAATTCCCTTTTTAAGGGAAATGTCGCGTAGCGACAAAAGGATTGCCGACGTGCTAAGGTTGCCGTTTTCGCCAGAAAAAGGTGGCGCGCCGCTTTAGCGGCGTGACGGAGGGGGCGGCACTTCCTATATCACCACGTTTTGAATTGTAACAGAGACCTGTAGCCCCTTCATGTATTTTGTTGGCAAAATGCCAACTCCCCCAAAGTGCATCACACATTGGGGGAGCCTTTAAAAAACAATAATTTTTCGATTTCATTTTCTAAAAAATTTTATCCTCGGCATAATCAGCTGCGCGCACAGTCCTGTGAACAGTCCTGCCAAGCATCCCGATACAAGCAAAAACGGATAGTACGCGATAATCTGCACCGTTTGCGTTACAATAACCGCCGCGATAATCTGCCCTGTGTTATGCAGAACCGCGCCCAAAATGCTCGCAATCCAAATGTGTTTTTCGTCGATTATCCTTTTTAGCAGCAACATACCGAGCAGGCACAAAACCGCTCCCGAAGCGCTGTAAATAAGCGCTGTAATGTTTCCGCCGAAAATCGAGCCAAGCACAAGCCGCACGCCGACAATCATAGCGACCTCATACGCCCTGTAGTGATAAACCGCAAAGACCGTGATAATATTTGCAAGCCCCAGCTTAATTCCCGGAATGGGGAAGGGGTTGGGAATTTGCAGCTCAACTATAAAAATAATCAGTGATACTGCCGTGAGCACCGACAGCTCGGCAAGTCTTTTTGCTTTCATAAATTACCTATAATTCTAAATTAGGGCAACACCGCACGATTCAGGTGTGCGGATTGCGCCGTAAGATTTTTCGTCAGGGTGCACAAATAAATTGAGGTAAGGCTGGCGCCTTGCCGAGATTTTTTGGGCAGTCTGACGGAGTAATATTCAAGCAAGGTGTGCACCGCGAATTGTGCGGTGTTGCCTTAGAATATAATTATCTCGCGACAGCGTCAACGCCATCCTCGTAACCGGCTGCAAACTCAATGACAAGGTGGTTAGGCAGGCAGACAATCGGCATTGAAGCAGAGCTAAGCCAGCCCATATTAACGCAGGTTTTGTCCGGACATTCGGCTTCCTTAACGCGGATTTTGCCGTCCTTAATCTCAATGGTATTCGAGCTGTTGCCGTAGGGAATTTCAATTTCGCTGTCCTCGGTGTTGCTCAAATCAAAGCTGTACAAAAGCCTGCCGTCACGCTTGATGTTGACATTGGTCTTTTTCGGGGTGAACAGCACAAACGCACTGCCTATAATTCCGATAAAGAATATTAAAACGCAGATTAAAATAAGAATTTTGTTCTTCATTATATCAGCTCAAAGCGCTTGATCTTCTCGCCGCCGCGCCAGAAAATCTCGTTAAACATATCGTAAGGTCTTGCCCAAATGTCGTCGGGATTGTTCACCGAGCGGTAAATTACAAGCTTTTCGCCGGTCTCGCTGTGCTTGGCAAAGCCCGTAACCTCGTAAACGTTGCCCTTAAAGTGGCGGTACTTTCCGCCGACAAACACGCCGTCCTTCTTAGGCGGTTCGGGCTTTTCTTCTGTTTTTTCAGAATTGTCCGCGCTGACAGGCTCGTCAAGATTTAACTTAAAATCACCGTTGTTGACAACCAAAATTCTCGACGAATACGCATCAACGTCAAGCTCGCACCAGCCGTTGCAGTCAAATACCTGATTCGGTAAAGCGCTTGTAAACGAGCTTTTCGTTCATAATGTTGACGTTCTCAAACTTTCCGTACTTAAGCGCTTCAAGCGCAAGGCGGATTTTCCCGAGCTTTACAAGGTGGTCAAAAAGCTGATAATTTGCGTTCGGCACATTGTTGAGGTCAAGGCACGGACGAAGGTCGTAGTCGCTCTCGCGGGTTCTCTTACCCTCAATACCGTACTCACTGCCGTAGTAAATCGACGGTACGCCGGGCATGGTGTAGAGCATTGTGTGAATGGGGAACAGGTGGTTTTTATCCCTCAAATTGCTCGCGATACGGTTAACATCGTGGTTGTCTACAAAGTTGTAGGTGTAAATATTCTGGTAAATTCCGCCGTTTGAAAACTGCCTTTGAAGCGAGTGCGCAATCTCAAAATAGTTGTGGTCGTTGTGGCTTGAGTACAAGCCCTTGTAGCACTCATAGTTTGTTACTGAGTCGAGCGCGTCGGGATTAGCCCAGCGGTTGTAGTCGCCGTGGGTAATCTCGCCGTACAGCCAAAATTCGGGATTTTTGGACTTGCAGAGGTTCTTGAGCTTTTTAAAGAACTCAATGTCAATCACATCCGCGGCGTCAAGGCGCAGACCTTCAATTCCAAACTCGTCAATCCAAAAGTTTACAGCGTCAAGCAGGTGGTTAACAACGTCGGGATTTTGCAAATTCAGCTTAACAAGGTCATAGTGACCTGCCCAGCCCTCGTACCAAAACGGATCGCCGTAGGGGCTGTTTCCGCCGAAGTTCAAATTCTGGAACCATCCGCAGTAGGGCGAATCCCACTTCTTTTCCTGAATGTCCTTAAAGGCGAAAAAGTCTCTGCCAACGTGATTAAACACGCCGTCAAGAATAACCTTAATACCGTTTTCGCGCAGAGTATCGCAGATTTTCTTAAAGCTCTGATTGTCACCCAAGCGGCAGTCAACACGCTTGTAGTCAATAGTATCGTAGCCGTGGCGCGAACTCTCAAAAACCGGGTTGAACACAATCACATTAACGCCGAGCTTCTTGAAATGCTCAATGCTGTCATAAATTTTATCAAGGCGGTAGCTCTGCACGCCGTCGTTTTCCTTAGGTGCTCCGCAGTAGCCGAGCGGATAAATATTGTAAATAATAGATTCGTTAATATAACTCATAAAATTACTCCTTTGCAATAATGTAAAATAATTATAACATAAAATTTCCTATTGTGCAAATTTGAATTCTGTGCTACAATATATTGTAATATTTAGTCTACGGAGGAAATTATGAACAAAATTCCTGAAAATAAAACCAGAAAAAGGCTTAGAATAACGCTCTGTGTGCTTTATCTTTTCCAGCTTATATTCTGCGCATGGCCGTATTATCAGTTTGTTCAGGACGGCAAGCTTGTCACCGATTCGGTTTATGAAATGCTAAGCGCCCTCGGCACAGGCAACGTAATCGGCGCGTCGTCGTCGGACTTTTCGGCAATTACAAGAATTCTGCCGCTCAACTTTATTTTCGTAATCATTCCGATAATCGGATTTTTCTTCTGTGCGTTTGACAAAGAGCGCAACCTAAAGAACATCGTATCTCTGTTGTGCTGCCTTGCAGGCGTAGTTTCAATTCTCACGATTGTAACAATCAACCTGATTTCGCTCGGCTCAATGCTCGCACTGCTTGTTTATCTGTTGACAAGCTTCCTTTCGACAATTTCAATCTTTGCGCGTTACTCGAAGAGCAAAGAGGAGATAGAAAAGGAAAAACAGCAGGCTGTAAAAAAGAACTAAAAAATTACTGTCATTCCTGATTTTCGGGAATGACAGTTTTTAATTGCTTTATTAAATTACATAGTCGTTAGCGACCATATCCTTTTGATTGTCCAAAAGGTCCTGCAGCGTAACGCTGTCGAGGTAGTCGGTAATCACCTTGTTAAGCCCCTTCCAAAGCGGCAGGGTAATGCAGTCCTCGCGCTTCGGGCAGTCAACAGGCTCGTGGTCAAGGCAGGCAACGGGAGCGATGCTTCCCTCGGTAAGCCTTAAAATAGCGCCGACGGTATATTTGTCGGGAGATTTAGCCAGCTTGTATCCGCCCTGATAACCGCGGTTTGCATTGAGTACATCCGAGCGGTTTAGCACCGGAATAATCTGCTCAAGATATTTTTTCGATATGCCCTGTCTTTCGGCAATATCCTTTAAGGCGATAAATCCGTCGTTTTGATGTTCAGCCAAGTCAATCAACATTCTCAGCGCGTATCTGCCCTTTGTTGAAATTTTCATTTAAATCCCACCAATTCACTAAGTTATTAGTATTTTATCATATTCTAATACTTTTTTCAAGTTTTTTC
>ONPH01000187.1 GCA_900319655.1 uncultured Eubacteriales bacterium | reverse complement strand
CAACAATAACATCGCCAATGTTGGCGTATCTCCTGCGGGTACCGCCGAGAACACGAATGCACATAAGTTCCTTTGCGCCTGTGTTGTCAGCGACCTTTAATAAAGTTTGTTGCTGTATCACAGTGTGTTCCTCCTTATTTAGCCTTTTCTATAATCTCGACGAGTCGATATCTTTTATCCTTAGAAAGAGGACGTGTCTCCATAACCTTAACGCGGTCGCCGATATGAGCCTCATTGTTTTCATCATGAGCCTTAAGACGGCGGGAGCGCTTAACGACCTTATTATAAAGCTTATGCTTTACGCTATCCTCGAGAAGTACAACGATTGTTTTATCCATTTTGTCGGATACAACCTTACCGATGATAGTTTTTCTCATATTTCTTTCAGCCATTGTTATGTCCTCCTTCCTTATTCTTCGCTCTCAGCAAGCTGGTACTCGCGGATTACGGTTGATACTCTCGCGATGTCCTTCTTAACTGCTTTGATGCGTGCGGGATTTTCCAGCTGATTGATAGCGAGCTGGAAACGAAGGTTAAATAACTCTTCTTTCAGGTCCTTGAGCTTAGTCTCGAGCTCTTCGATAGGGGACTCTCTAAGTTCTGATGCTTTCATTACTGCTCAACCTCCTGATCTGATTTTCTGACAAATTTACACTTAATCGGGAGCTTTGTAGCTGCGAGACGCATAGCTTCACGAGCTGTTTCCTCGTCTACGCCGCCGCCGATTTCGAACATAACTCTGTCGGGTTTAACAACCGCTACCCAGTACTCGGGAGCACCTTTACCTTTACCCATTCGGGTTTCGGCAGGTCTTGCGGTTACGGGCTTGTCGGGGAAGATTTTAATCCAAACCTTACCGACACGCTTGCAGTAACGTGTCATAGCGACACGGGCTGCTTCTATCTGGTTGGAAGTAATCCAGGCAGGCTCTAATGCCTGAAGACCGAAATCGCCGTAAGTTACCTTACTTCCGCGATAAGCTCTACCTGTCATACGACCTCTGTGAACACGTCTGTATTTCACACGCTTAGGCATCAGCATTATTTTCTGCCTCCTTCCTTACGAGGCTTTCTGTCTCTCTTCTCTCTTCTGTCGCGACGATCTCTGTTCTCGCGTCTGCCTTTGTTCTCGTTTAAAACCTCGCCCTTGTAAAGCCATACTTTAATACCGATTTTTCCGTATGTTGTATCAGCCTCGGCAAAGCCGTAATCGATGTCGGCACGAAGTGTCTGAAGAGGAATAGTTCCCTCGTGATAAGTTTCGCTTCTAGCGATTTCAGCGCCGTTAAGACGACCTGAACACATAACCTTGATACCCTTGGCGCCGAGCTTCATGGCGTTTCTGATAGCCTGCTTCATAGCGCGGCGATAAGCGATACGCTTCTCAAGCTGCGCGGCGATGCTCTCGGAAACGAGCTGAGCGTTGAGGTCAGGGTTTTTGATTTCTACAATATTGATAGCAACGGGCTTTTTGAGGATATTCTCACACTGTACGCGGAGCTTCTCGATTTCCGAGCCGCCCTTACCGATAACCATACCGGGTTTAGCGCAGTGAATGTGAAGTCTTACTCTCTTGCCGTCACGTTCAATTTCGATTTTTGAAATTCCAGCCGCGAAAAGCTGCTTTTTAAGAGTTTTACGGAGATTGTAGTCCTCTACGAGGGTATCGCCGAAATCCTTCTTATTGGCAAACCAGCGGGAATCCCAGTTTTTGATTATACCTACACGAAGACCGTGCGGATTAACTTTCTGTCCCATACTTTAACCTCCCCTTATTCTTCTTTTTCCTTGAGCACAAGGGCAATGTGGGATGTTCTCTTGTTGATTCTGAAAGCTCTACAGTTTAGATACATCCATATCGTGGTTATTCTCTGCATTAGCCATAGCGGACTTGAGCACCTTTAATATAGGAGTGCAAGCGGCCTTGGGGGTATGCTTGAGAACAGCCTCAGCGTAAGTTACATCCTTGCCTCTGATAAGACTGAGTACAAGGTTAACCTTGCGCGGTGACATACGGACATATTTTGCATATGCCTTTGCTTCCATTGCAATACTCTCCTTCCGCCTTATGATGTCTTGGAACCGGAATGTCCCTTAAAGGTTCTGGTCGGTGCAAACTCGCCGAGCTTGTGTCCTACCATATCCTCGGTAACATATACCGGAACGTGCTTGCGTCCGTCATGGACCGCAAATGTATGGCCTACAAAATCAGGGAAAATTGTTGAGCTTCTTGACCAAGTCTTTAAGATTCTCTTTTCTCCCTTTTCGTTCATTTCCTGAACCCTTTTTAAAAGCTTAGGCTGGACAAAAGGGCCCTTTTTAGTACTTCTACTCATAATTAAGCTCCTTTCCTGCCTTACTTACCGTTTCTTCTGCGAACGATTAATCTATCGCTCTGCTTATGCTTCTTACGTGTCTTATAACCGAGCGCGGGTTTACCCCAGGGGGTAACAGGTCCGGGACGGCCGACAGGGGATTTACCCTCACCACCGCCGTGGGGGTGATCGTTCGGGTTCATAACAGAACCGCGGACTGTGGGACGCCAACCCATATTTCTCTTACGACCGGCTTTACCGATTTTAACGTTCTCGTGGTCGGTGTTGCCAACCTGGCCGATTGTTGCCATACAGCTCTCGGGAACGTTGCGAAGCTCTGAACTCGGAAGTCTTAAAAGAGCTAATCCGTTTTCTTTCGCCATAAGCTGCGCCATATTACCTGCGGAACGAGCGAGCTGAGCGCCGCGTCCGGGATAAAGCTCAACGTTATGAACGAATGTACCTACGGGGATATTCTTAAGCGGAAGCGCGTTACCGGGCTTGATATCCGCGTCAGGTCCAGCGACAACTGTATCGCCGACCTTTAATCCCTCGGGAGCAACAATATAAGCTTTCTCGCCGTCTGTGTATTCGATTAAAGCGATGAAAGCGGAACGGTTCGGATCGTACTCTAAAGTAGCGACCTTACCCTCAACGCCGAATTTCTGGCGTTTGAAATCAATGATACGGTACTTTCTGCGGTTACCGCCGCCGCGATGACGAACGGTGATTCTGCCGTAGCTGTTACGGCCGGAATGCTTCTTTAAAGGAGCAAGTAAGCTCTTTTCGGGAGCAACCTTTGAAAGTCCGGAGTAGTCAGTAACCGACTTATTTCTCATAGAGTTAATCGTCGGCTTATATACTTTAATAGCCATTTAATTCACTCTCCTCATGATGGCTTTGCGGGAATATGGCGATTCCCATACATTCTAAGTGTTTTATCGCGATTTTCTCTCTTATATATAATGTATAGAGATTATTACTAAACCGTCGCGATATCACGCCTCGTTCGGCTTCGCTGTTCCTCTCTTAACTCCCACTCGTCTAATCTGTTTCGAACACTTTGTGTTCTTCACAGCTTAGTCCTCGTCAGTCGTTAATCGAGGGCTCAAAGCCTCAGCGCTTCTGTTGATAACTTTTACTTTTCTCGCTTTATCTGCTTCTTTATTCAGTTTTCAAGGTACTTTCTAAAGCTTAAAGCCTCTCGGCTTTTTGCTTTTGGTGGGCTTAAGTGGACTCGAACCACCGACCTCCCGCTTATCAGGCGGACGCTCTAACCGGCTGAGCTATAAGCCCATTTTTCTTTGAGTCATTTAAGCCTCTTTTTTTCGGACTAACTTTCGTTAATCCTTTTGGTGGAGATATGCGGGATCGAACCGCAGACCCCCTGCTTGCAAAGCAGGTGCTCTCCCAGCTGAGCTATACCCCCATATTTCCTCTTTTTGCAGGTTTCCCCGCTTGAAGGCAAGAACCTTCAAAATTAAACAACGATTTCTTTACTTCCTGTAATGCTGACCTTGGATTAACAACTATTTCTTTAGCTGTTGTTTCTCCATAGAAAGGAGGTGATCCAGCCGCACCTTCCGATACGGCTACCTTGTTACGACTTCACCCCAGTCGCCAATCCTACCTTCGGCGGCGTCCTCCTTGCGGTTAGACTACCGACTTCGGGTATTACCGGCTCCCATGGTGTGACGGGCGGTGTGTACAAGGCCCGGGAACGTATTCACCGCGACATGCTGATCCGCGATTACTAGCAATTCCAACTTCGTGCAGGCGAGTTGCAGCCTGCAGTCTGAACTGAGACCGTTTTTAGGGATTTGCTCCATATCACTATTTTGCTGCCCTCTGTTGACGGCCATTGTAGTACGTGTGTAGCCCAGGTCATAAGGGGCATGATGATTTGACGTCATCCCCACCTTCCTCCGTTTTGTCAACGGCAGTCCTGCTAGAGTGCTCTTGCGTAGCAACTAACA
>ONPH01000103.1 GCA_900319655.1 uncultured Eubacteriales bacterium | reverse complement strand
GAACGTATAATTCAGCACACAAAACGTTTATATATATCAAATGATATGTTCCTGTCCTGCGGGCGGACACACGGGTCCGCCCCTATGGTGTAAATCATATGTTTTTCGTGTTTTTATAACGTGGCTAAATGCACCATATTAATTCAGTCGGGAACAAAACGTTCTCGGTAATGTCAACTTACGTTCCCGGCCGAAATTATCAATTATCAACTATCAATTATCCATTCAAAAGGAAACCACAATGGCTAATACGGAATTCACAAGCGAGTTTTCAACGTTGCCGTACAGCGCCGAGGCAGAGCAGGCAGTGCTCGGAGCAATTATCCTCGACAGCTCGGTTTTCGATAAGGTGCTCGACCACGTAAAATCATCCGATTATTTCTATATCGGACTGCACAAGCAAATTTTCCAACAAATGCAGGATATGATGAACTTCGGCACTTCAATCGACGTTGTAACTCTGCTTGACAGACTAAAAAAGAGCGGCGCGTTCGACGAGGCGAGCGGCAAGACCTATATTATGGATTTGGCGGAGAACTGTCCGTCAATCTCAAACGCCGAGGAATACGCCAAAATAATTAAAGAAAAATACCAGCTCAGGCTGTTAATCACCGCTTCGCGAAAGACAATTGACGAGGCTTCGGCAGGCGAGGGCGATACCTCTTTGCTCCTCGATTCAGCCGAACAGCGCTTGTTTGATATCCGTTCGGACAGCAGCAAAACAGGTCTTGAACGCATTGATTCGGTGCTGTTCCAAACCTTTGCAAGGCTCGATTCTCTCAACAAAGAAGCCGACGACGGACTAAAACCCGTACCAACGGGTATCGAGGATTTGGACAGGATGATTACGGGGCTCAACCGCTCCGACCTTATCATCCTCGCGGCACGTCCCGGTATGGGTAAAACGAGCTTTGCGCTCAATATCGCGCGAAATGTAGCGTGCAGGTCGAAAAAGACCGTAGCGTTTTTCTCGCTCGAAATGCCCAAGGAACAGCTTGCAAGCCGTCTTTTATCTTCTGAGGCTAAAGTCGGCGGCACTAAGCTGAGAACAGGCAAGCTCAACGATGAGGACTGGAACCGTCTGATTCCTGCGAGCGACGTTCTGAGAAGAGCTCCTATGTACCTCGACGACACCTCGACAATCACAATTACCGAAATGAAGTCGCGCCTGCGCAGGCTTAAGGAAATTGATTTAGTCGTAATCGACTATTTGCAGTTGATGGCGAGCGGCAGAAGAATTGACAACCGTGTTCAGGAAATTGGCGAGCGGCAGAAGAATTGACAACCGTGTTCAGGAAATTTCCGCCATCACACGTAACCTCAAGATTATGGCGAAGGAGCTCAACGTTCCGATTATCACGCTGTCACAGCTTTCGCGTGCCTCGGAACAGCGCACGGGCGACCACCGTCCGCAGCTTTCCGACCTGAGAGATTCGGGTTCAATCGAGCAGGACGCCGACATCGTTCTTTTCCTGTACCGCGAGGGCTACTACGATAAAGCGGAGGGCGACAACGCCGCTCCGACAGCCGACGTAAACTCTGGCGAATGTATTGTAGCCAAGAACCGTCACGGCGAGACCAACACCGTCAAGCTCCACTGGCAGGGCGAATTTATGAGCTTTACCGGCATTGATAACCGCCACAATGAGCCGTAAGCCCGATATTGCCGCCGATACCTTGAACAAGGTAATCGAAACGGCAGAAAAATATAAATTAATTTCCGACGGCGATACTATTGTTGTAGCGCTGTCGGGCGGAGCGGATTCGGTCACGCTCTTAAATATATTATATTCTGTAAAAGAAAAATACAATTTAACGCTTTACGCTGCGCACCTCAACCACGGAATTCGCGAAAACGAAGCCGATAATGATGAAAAATTCTGTAAAATTCTATGCGAGAATTATAATATTGAGTTTTTTGTAAAGCATATTGATGTCCCCAAGCTTTGCGCAGAGCAAAAAATCAGCGCGGAGCTCTGCGGAAGAAATGAGCGGTACAAGTTTTTTGACGAGCTCAGCACTAAGCTGAACGCCAAAATTGCCACGGCTCACACCGCAAGCGACAACGCCGAAACCCTGCTGTTTAATTTAACCAGGGGCAGTTCGCTTTTAGGTGCGTCGGCAATTCCCCCAAAGCGCGGAAATATCATCCGTCCGTTAATTGAGCTTGACAGGGGAGAGATTGAAGCGTACTGCGAGGCAAAATTGCTCGCCTACGTCACCGACAGCACAAACCTGTCCGACGACTACACGCGCAACAAAATCCGCCATAATATCATCCCCGAATTAAAGGAGATTAATCCGCGCTTAGAGCAGTCTATGCTTGATTTTTCACGCGACTGCGCGGAAGTCAGCGGATTTTTGGAGCAGTGCGCGGAAAACGCTCTTAATTCCGCAAAAGAAAAATACGGTTATAATTCAGAGCTTTTGCTAAATCAAAACCCTGCCGTTTTAAAAGCCGCTATAGCAAAGCTGTGCAGAGAGAACAACTGTGACGCCGAAAGACGGCACATCGAGCTGATAATCTCAATCCTCAGCCGCGGCGGAGCGGTAGAGCTTAAAAACGGAAGAAAAGCCGTTTGTGCTCAGAAAACACTCAGAATTATAACAAATTCAACCGAAAACACTTCTTTTTTCCTCGTTTTTGATAAAAACGTCACCTTTGAATACCTCGGAAAGGTCATTGAAGCAAAGGCGGACTTTTCCTTATTAAAGCCGTCAAAAGCCGTGTTCAGAACTCGCGAAAGCGGAGATTTTTTCACCTTTTACAAGCGGAATATAACAAAGCCGCTGCGCAAGGCGCTTAATGAACAAGGCGTTCCAAAGGAGCTTCGCGATACTCGGCTTTTGCTCTGCGACGGCAGCGAGGTACTCTGGTGCGAAGCCCTGGGCTTTTCAAAGAGGGGAAAAGAGCTTAACGTAATAATTAATATTCGCTAAAAGAAATATATAATAAACAAAGGAGCTTTATTATGCACAAGGACGTAGAATCAGTATTACTTTCGGAAAAGCAACTTGAAAAAATTGTGAACTCGCTTGCAAAAAAAATCGAAAAAGATTATAATGGCAAGGAGTTCATTATGGTTGGTCTGCTAAAGGGCAGCGTTGCTTTTATGGCGGATTTGATGAAAAAGATTGACCTCGATTTCTCAATCGACTTTATGGTGGCTTCAAGCTACGGCAGCGGTACAGAGAGCTCGGGCAAAATCAAAATCATCAGCGACCTTACCCAGCCTGTTGAGGGCAAGGACGTTCTTATTGTTGAGGATATCGTCGATTCGGGCAATACGCTCAACTTTATCTGCAACTACCTTGTTACCAAGGGAGCAAAGGACGTTCGCGTTGTAACGCTTTGCGACAAGCCTGCGCGCCGTAAGGTTCCGTTCACGCCCGATTATGTGGGCACCGAAATCCCCGACGAGTTCATTGTCGGCTACGGACTTGACTATGATGAAAAGTACAGAAATCTTCCGTACATAGGAATTTTAAAGCGTTCCGTTTATGAGTAATCATTCACTTGTAATTAAGCACATCAGTTAAAGGAGTGATGTAATTTGGATAATAAAAGAAGAGGACCGAGCCTGCTGCTCTACCTCGCGATACCGATAATTCTCATTATCGTAGCCGCGATTTTCCTGGGCACGAGGCAGACCGATTCGCCTAAGACCTATCAGCTCGTTCAGTACTTTGTTGACGGCAAGGTTGACAGCTACACCGTAAACTACGGTTCGGGAGTAGTTGAGCTAACCCTTAAAGAGGGTGAGAAAGAATATCCCAACGAGGAGGAAGCTACCGCTTCAAACTCAGGCAATCCGCTTACAAACGCGCTGAACCCTGCAAATAATAGCAGCGATTCAGATACAAAGCAAAAGACGGTTGTTAAGGGACAGCTTGCCGATATCCGCAAGTTTTTGGACGACATCAAGCCCTATCAAAAGGACAAGGACGGAAAGCAAATTCCGTATAACCTGATAAGGGCAAGTGATAATTCTTTCTTGTTCGAGATTATCCCCACAGTTTTGATGGTTGTAATCTTCATCGGCGCATGGCTGTTCATTATGAAGCGAATGGGCGGCGGCGGAATCGGCAAAGAGATGAACTTCGGCAAGGCGAAGATTAAGAACACAAACGACGACAAGCGAAAAACCACCTTTGACGACGTAGCAGGAGCTGACGAGGAGAAGGAGGAGCTTGAGGAGGTTGTAGAGTTTCTTAAGTCACCCGACAAGTTCAATAAGCTCGGCGCACGTATTCCCAAGGGCGTACTGCTCGTAGGCCCTCCAGGTACAGGTAAAACCCTGCTCGCAAGAGCGGTTGCGGGTGAGGCAGGAGTTCCGTTCTTCTCAATTTCGGGCTCTGACTTTGTAGAGATGTTTGTCGGCGTCGGCGCTTCGCGTGTGCGCGATTTGTTCGACCAGGCAAAGAAAAACTCACCTTGTATTATTTTCATCGACGAAATCGACGCCGTAGGCCGTCAGAGAGGCGCAGGCCTCGGCGGAGGTAACGACGAACGTGAGCAAACCCTTAACCAGTTGCTCGTAGAGATGGACGGATTCGGCGTAAACGATGACGTACTTGATCCGGCGCTTCTTCGTCCGGGCAGATTTGACCGTCAGGTTGTTGTAAGCTATCCCGACGTAAACGGCCGTGAGGCTATCCTTAAGGTTCACGCGCGTACAAAGCCGCTTGCTCCCGATGTTAAGCTAAAGACTATCGCAAAGACAACCGCAGGCTTTACCGGCGCGGACCTTGAAAACCTGCTCAACGAGGCGGCTTTGCTTGCGGCACGTGCCGATAAAAAGGCTATCACAATGAAGGAGATTGAGGAAGCTACAATCAAGGTTGTTGTGGGAGCAGAGAAGAAGTCCAAGGTTATGAGTGAGAAGGAAAAGAAGCTGACCGCGTATCACGAGGCAGGTCACGCTATTCTGTTTGACGTGCTCGAAACTCAGGATCCCGTCCACGAAATCTCCATCATTCCGCGCGGTATGGCAGGCGGCTACACAATGCCCTTGCCGACCGAGGATAAGTCCTACAACTCGCGCAAGGAGATGCAGGAGGATATTATCGTATCCCTCGGCGGACGTGTTGCAGAGGCGCTTATTCTCGACGATATCTCGACAGGCGCTTCCAACGACATCGAAAAGGCAACCAAGACCGCACGCGCAATGGTTACCAAGTACGGTATGACCAAGGAGCTCGGCTGCGTTAACTACGGCAGCGAGAGCGGAAGCGTGTTCCTCGGCAGAGATTACGGCAGAACCCAGGATTATTCCGAGGCTACCGCCGCCAAGATTGACGAGCTTGTTCTTAAGATTGTCAACGACGCTTACGCTCAGGCAGAAAAGCTACTTAGCGCCAACATCGACAAGCTGCACGAGATTGCCGCTTACCTCATCAAGCACGAGAAGATGAACAGCGAGGACTTTGAGGCGGTTATGAACGGCACATATGTTGAGCCGTTCGAAGAACCCGACGATGACGACGAGGTTGAGGTTCAACCCGAGACCTTCGAGGATTTTTCCGAAAATACCGAAAATAACGAATAACAAAAAGAGCCGGAAACCCGGCTCTTTTTTTAATGGATAATTGATAGTGGATAATTGATAATTTCGGGTCGCTCCGCTCCGATTTAAAATATTTAAAGCCTCCACCGTCGCGCAAGCTACGGGAAATTCCCCTAACAGAGGAATTTCCCATGACAAGTAATGGGGGAGCCTTTAAACTACTATCAAGCCTAAAATACGTAATCAAACATTTCCCATAAATTTCCTTATTCCTTTGGCATAAAAATTCCCCGTTCCGATTAAGGAACGGGGTTTTTGTGTACTATAACTTTTTAACGAATTTCAACCTCATACAGCTTGTAATTGTCAATCTCATCAACCTGATTGTAAACAGCTGTCTGCGGCGCCTGAACATAGTTTGTATTAAAATACTTTTCCTTTTTGAAGGTAATATTTTTGTCGATTACCTGAATTTTTCTATTCTTAAGCACAGCCTCGTAGATGTTCTCGGGCAGGTTGCGCTTTCTGAGCAGCTCGGTGTTGTGGAAGTAACCAAAGCTGTCGAGATTTTCAAGATAACCGTCTCTGAAGCCCCACAACGGGTGCAGGTAATTCTCGGTATATTTTACAAAATCCTTTCGGGTTTGAGTGTCCATTACGTAGTAGTAATCGGGGTTTCGACTGATTTCCGAAATCAGGTGATTCGGCGCCTCATCGCTCTTGTCAGCAGGCTTGTGCATAACAAACAGCGTGGCGTAGCTTACGGTCAGCGCAACGGTGACGATAATCGACATTATAAAGTAGCCGTTGCTGAGCCTTAGCTTTGAGCTCGGCTTTTTGCTTCTAAGCACCTCAAAGTTGAACGAGTTTATCAGCAGAACAATCATCAACAACCATATTCCGTAGGTCAAATACTCTGCGCCGTTGTAAAGATATCTCAGTACAACGCTTGCCGCGTAGCCCGATAGCAGATAAAACAATGGGAAGAACGAAAAGCGGTTTTTGTGATAAAGTATGAATACAATCGAGATTGCAAGGTAGACAATCATCACAATCAGCCTTGTGCTTAGGTTCACTATGTTGTTGCCGAGGTCGGTAAACACCTCTGTCATAGCGTAGAGCACGGTCTTGGTGTTCTCTTGCTTTTGAAGCTTGCTTACGAGCCTGAGCGCGTCGTTGTTAAGCATTTTGCTGTCGTCGTAGTAGCCGTTTTTGAGCAGCTCGTACTCGCTGTCGTTGTCAATGCCAGCCTGCTTGAACTCCTCGGCGTTTTCATCATAGCCGGGGTAGGGCAGAGAGTCAATCGACTTTGTGAGCTGAGAGAAATCGTAATAGCTTTCGCCCTGCTCGGTCGCGTGGTTAACGGTGTATGAAAACTGGCTGAGTCCCACGCCGAGAGCCGCGATAAGCAAAAACATCAGCAGATACGGTCTGAAATACCAAAACAGCTTTTGAAAGTCAAGCCTGTACTTCCTCTTTGCTATCATATCCCCGAAGAAGAAGGCTATCGCAAAGCCCAGAGCAACAAAGAAATAAACGATGTTGAAGAACGAGCCGATTAATATTTCGACTACTCCGAGCCAGCACGAAAAGCTGTAACGCTTGTTGCGAATAGCGTTAAGCACGAGCAAAAATCCTGCCGTCAGCAGCAGAGCCGCCGTCTTTGTGCTGTTGATATATGAGTAGTGGTTAAGTGTGAAAATGATGTTAATAACAATCGAGAATATAACCGCCTTGCGGATGTTGTACTTGTCGAGAAAAACAAATGTAAAGCTCGAAAAAGCCATAAATGAAAGCAGAATTTCCACAAGCACAAAGCAGTTAAAATCCGAAACAGCGTATTGTAAAGTGCCGATTAAAACAGCCAAAATGTAGTTTATCGAGCTGTTGTAATAAAAGTGCTGATTGCAGATTAATATCGAGTTGTTATAGTCGCTGACGTCAACATACGAGAACGAGGTCAGCCCCACGCAAATCGCCATAAAGACAATGTTTAGCAGTATGGCGAACAGGGACTTGCTCTTAATCAGCTTTAAAACTTTTTCTTTCATAATCTGACTCCGGGATTAGCGCATTCCTCTGTCTGACTGTTCGTTGAGAAGAAGGTTGATGTTGTGCTCCTCGTAATCGTTAAATACAACGTTGCTTGCAAATTCCTCCGCGGTATATTTGGGAGTGTACCAGTCCTGAGACCTGAAATATGCGTTGAGGTCGGGGTCGGTAAAAATTCTTCCGCGTCTTGCATAAATCTCATTAAGAGCCATATTGAGTTCGCTGTTGCTCATATTCGAAACCTCGTCACGGCTGAGATAGCTTGTGTTGAGAGCTCCGCTGCTGTATGACGGCGAATCGTCGTCTGAGCTGCTTTCGCTCGAGCTTGACTCTGAGCTTTCCTTCTTCTCAGGTCCGAGCGAGATGTTAAGAGTAATCGTGCTGCCGGGCTCAACCTCGGTGTAAGCCTCGGGAGACTGCGAAATTACGTTGCCTGCATAGTAGAAGTCGTCGTAGTAGTAAGAGCCTTCCTGAACGTTAAAGCCTTCCGCCTCGAGCATTTGCTTGGCGGTTTCATACGGCTCGCCTACAACTCTGATAAGCGACTTTGCGCCGCCCTCGGTGGGCTTTTGAGTAGCAGGAGCGGTTGTGCTCGGAACGGTTGTGGGCTGAGTAGCGCTTGTAGAAGCCGCAGTTGTTTCTTCAACTGCCGAGGTTGTCTCCTGATTATTGTCAAACGGATTAACTCCGCCGAACATACCCTTGCTAATCGCAAAGTAAAGGAATGTTCCGAGCAGTGCAAGCAAAACGATAATGCCGATAATAATTGCGGCTACAAGACCTTTTTTGCTCTTTTTCTTTTTGGGCTTGTCCTCTTTAAGCTCCTTGTTGTCGTCAAATACCCTGTAATCCTCGAGCTGCTTTTTGTCATCCTCAGGTTTTTCTTCCTTAGGCTCTGGCTCGTCAAAGTAGTCGCCGTAGTCTTTTTCGCCGCTCTTTACGGGATCGTTAATGCTGAAAACCTTTGTTTCAAGCTTGTAGTCGTCAAAAACTCTGTTGTCTATTTCATCATCGGGAGCAGGGGTTGTGCTGTCGGCAGGAACGTCAAAGTTATCGTTGACAGGAGCAGAGGGCTCTGCCTTGCTCTCAAGCTCTGCCTCGAGCTGTTCGATATCGCTCGGCTCAGGTGTTTCTTCAGCCGCGTTTGCCACAACTGCGCCTGCAGCCGCAACGCCTGCGGCAACTCCTGCCGCGCCGATTACTGCGGCGGTATCGCCGTTATCCTCGGTACTTTCGGTATTTTCTTCAAATACGTTGCCCTCAAATTCGGTAGTTTCGGGAGCGATAACATTAGCCTTTGCCTCTTTGTCCTCTTCAATTTCGGATTTGATAGAGAGCAGGGCGTTTTTGAGGTTGCCTGCGTTCTTCCAGCGGTTTTGATTTTCAGGCTGGCAGGCGATAACGATAACGCTTTTGAGCTTTTCACTGCCGAACTGAGGAGCTGTGATTGTCTCGCCGTTAAAGCGCTTAACCATAGCGTCTCTGGGGGTAACGTCAACGTCCTCAAAGGGAAGCTTGCCGCGGTTAGCCATCGAGTACATCACAAGACCTGTGGAGTAGATGTCGGTGGTAAAGTCAGCCTTTTCGTTGCGCGAAATCTCGGGAGCAACGTAGGTCAAATCGTTAACCTTGCTCTCGGCGTCGATAAATCCGCCGAGCTTGTAGCGGTTGTCGGGAGTGACGTAGATGTTCGACGGCTTGATGTTGCCGTGGAAAATCTTGTTAGCTTCAAGGCTTTC
>ONPH01000185.1 GCA_900319655.1 uncultured Eubacteriales bacterium | reverse complement strand
GGAAGGCGGCAACGCAAAGCACGCGCAGGTGCTCAGGCTGCGCAAAGGCGAGGCGGTCACCGTTGTAACTCCGCTCGGCGAACAGTGCGAGTGCGAGGTGCAGGACGGCGCCCTTTTGAAAGTCGTCAGCCGCAAGCCCTGCCAAAACGAGCCCGACGTATTCGTAACGCTGTACCAGGCGCTGCCCAAGGGCGACAAAATGGATTATATCGTGCAAAAATGCGTTGAGCTTGGCGTAAGCCGCATTGTCCCGATGATCTCGGCGCGGTGTGTTTCGCGTCCCGATGAAAAATCCCTGCGCAAAAAGCGTGAGCGCTGGCAAAAAATCGCCTTACAGGCAGCAATGCAGAGCAGGCGCGGGATCATTCCCGAGGTAGCCGACTGCGTAAGCTTTTCAACGGCGGCTGAGCTTACAAAGCAAAACGACCAAACGATTTTCTTCTATGAGCTTGGCGGAGAATCGGTGAAGAAGATCCTGACCGAAAAGCCCAAAACGATAGGAATATTCATCGGCAGCGAGGGCGGCTTTGAACAAGCTGAAGCCGAGGCGGTTATTGCAAACGGCGGAAAAGCCGCGACGCTCGGCAAAAGGATACTCAGAGCCGAAACCGCGCCGCTTACGGCGATGTCGATTATAATGTATCAGACCGATAACTTTTAGGAGGTATAAAAATGATTGGAATAATTTGCGCAATGCAGATCGAGGCAGACGGGATTTTAGCTCTCTGCAGGGACAAAAAGGCTTCTCAAAAATTCGGAATGACCTTCACCGAAGGCACTCTGAACGGCAAAGAAGTAGTTGTTGTAGTCTGCGGCGTGGGAAAGGTAAACGCGGCAATGTGTACCGCAACGCTCATCAACGACTTTAAGCCTCAGCTTGTAATCAACAGCGGCGTCGCGGGCGCGCTGTCACCCGTTGTAAGCATTGGCGATATAGTAATCGGCTCAAAGGCGGTTGAGCACGATATGAACGCAACCGCCCTTGGCGGCAAACAGGGCGAGGTGGAATTACCCGACGGCAAGGTGATGTATTTTGAATGCGACAAATCAGCCTCTATACTGCTTGAAAAGGTCTGCTCCGATATTCCCGACACCAAAACCGTCCGCGGGATAATAGCCAGCGGCGATATTTTCATCTCAGACCGCAAAAAGCGCCTGCTGCTAAACGACCGCTTCGGAGCTTTCGCCTGCGAGATGGAGGGCGCGGCGATAGGACATGTATGTTACTGCTGCAATGTGCCGTTTGCCATTCTTCGCGCCATTTCCGATGACCTCGATGAGAACAAGGGCATGGATTTTGTAAAATTCTGCGAGCTTGCGGCGAAGAAAACCGTTTTTGCGATCGACAGATTTACGTCTGAATGTTGACAACAGCGCTTTAATGCGGTAAAATAAGGGTTAGCATTGTTTCAGATCAACTCAAAAAGGGGTATTATAATGAAGTTAACAGGTGCGGATATCATTTGCGAGTGCTTGCTTGAACAGGGAGTTGACACCGTTTTCGGTTATCCCGGCGGAGCCGCGCTCAACACTTATGACGCGCTCTACAAATACAGCGACAGAATAAAGCACGTACTGACCGCCCATGAGCAGGGCGCTTCACATGCCGCCGACGGCTACGCGCGCTCAACCGGCAAAACGGGCGTTGTTATCACGACATCCGGTCCCGGGGCTACCAACATAGTAACGGGTATCGCCACCGCTAATATCGACAGCATTCCCATGGTCGCCATCACCGCAAACGTAAATCTCGACCAGCTCGGACGCGACAGCTTCCAGGAGGTCGACATCGTAAATATCACAAAGCCCATCACCAAAGGCAGCTTTTTGATTACTAAGGTCGAGGACTTGGCTCCTACGCTGCGCAAGGCTTTCAAGCTTGCAAACGACGGCAGAAAAGGTCCCGTTCTTGTTGACGTGCCCAAGGACATCACCTCAACGGTAACAGATTTTGAACCCATGGCTCCCGAGCAGCCTCAGCCCGACGTGATCGCCAACGCAGACAGCATTGCCCGCGTACAGGCGCTTATCCGCAAGGCTCGCCGCCCCATGATTTACGCAGGCGGCGGAATCATCAGCGCTGACGCGTGTACGGAATTCAAACAGTTTGCCGAGCTTATCGACGCTCCCGTTTGCTGCTCTCTTATGGGACTTGGCTGTCTGCCCGCAAGTCATCCGCTCTGCATAGGCAATATCGGTATGCACGGCGGCTACGAAACAGGCATGATCACCGCAGCTTGCGACCTTATCATCGCGTGCGGCGCTCGTTTTTCCGACCGCGTTGCCGGCGACCGCGAAAAATTCGGCGAGCAGGCAAAGATAGTCCAGCTTGAAATCGACAAAAACGAAATCAACAAAAACGTCAAGGTCGACGAGTATATCTTAGGCGACGCAAAGCTCATTTTACAGGCACTTGCAGAGGGTTTGGAACAGCAGGAGCACAACGTCTGGCTCGCTAAAATCGACGAATGGAAG
>ONPH01000066.1 GCA_900319655.1 uncultured Eubacteriales bacterium | reverse complement strand
TCAACACCTTTCGGTGTTCAAATCATTTTTCAGAGTTTTAATCTCTTTATCCAGAACTTATCATACTGACACGTTCGTGAATTTACTGTACATTTTAGTGTGTACTAACTGTAATTTATTGAGTATTCTCACTCAAAGTCATTACGGGTTTCTTGTTTTCCTTATTGTTCAATTTTCAAGGTTCTAAGCACTTTTGGGCTAAAAAATAACGGGCGTTTTTCGCACCCGCATCTCAATAGTGCAAGTGTTATTATACATCAATCACCTTGGTTTGTCAACATCTTTTTTGAATTTTTTAGAATTATTTTTCAACTTTTTTATATCTTGATAATATATTTATTTTGATTGATTTTATCTTGGCGGTTAAGGAAAATATAGCCATACTTTTTCCTATACATATTATATTATAATACATTTCCCGTGTTTTACTCATTAATTTGCGTTTTGTTATTGTGTTTTTAAATAAGTAATGGGGCTTCACTTTAGATAATATTAACAAAAAATTTTTTCATGGCAAAAAAGTATAGACATTTTATAAATTTGTGGTATCATATAATTACATAAAAGAAATAAAACTTTCTTTTGTGTTTTCAAATATCGAGGTGAGAAGAATGAGCTGCAATAAAATCATTACAATTACAAGACAGTACGGTTCGGGTGGACACGAGATCGGTGAACTGCTTGCAAATAAGCTTGGCATAACCTTTTATGACAAGGAACTGATTTCTATGGCAGCTAAAGAGAGCGGAGTATCTCCCGAGGTATTTGAAAAGGCAGACGAAAAGCCTGCCAACAGCTTGCTTTATTCGCTTTCCGTAGGTCTGTATAATTACGGAAACGGGTTTTCTTCATCAATGGGCGATTTGCCGATTAACGATCAGCTTTATATTATTCAGCACAAGATAATCAAGGAAAAATCGGAGAATGAGAATTTTGTTGTTGTCGGAAGATGCGCCGACTATGTGCTGAAAGACAATCCCAACGTAGTAAAAGTGTATATTTACGCTGACATTGAAAGCAGAATGAAACGCGCCGTTGACAGAAACGACATTGAACCTGCCAGAGCCAAACAGGCTGTATTAAAGGCAGACAAAAGCAGAGCTAACTATTACAGTTTTTATTCAGGACAAAAATGGGGTCAGGTTGACAACTACGATTTGTGTATTAACACCACTAATCTTACACCTGACGTTGCCGCTGATTTGATTGTCGACTACCTTAATTTACTCGGCAAAAATTAGAGGCATAAAATATACTCCTCCTGAATATACTGTATCATTGTTGTATCATTAATTTAGGAGGTGAAAAATATGAAATTCGTCATTATGGATATTGATGATTTTATCTTCGGCAACGAGGAGTGGCACGAGAGCGAGAGGTAAGCCACGCTTACCAAGCTTTTAAAAGGAATTTTAATTGAAAATCGCTTAGTGTTTTTCGTTGACATAAAATCCACATGCGTTCAGCCGTCCGTTTTCGGGCGGCTGTTTTAATTAAAAGCAGGCGCGCTGTCATTTTAGGCGGCGCGCCTTTGTTTGCCCCTGAACGGTTCGAGGGCGTTATTCTTCGTTATTGATAAAGCTGATTGGATCGGCGTTTGTGCCGTTTACCTTGACCTCGACGTGGATATGATTTTTCTCGCTCGCCTCAAAGGGAACTGTGCCGACTGTGGCGATTTTGTCGCCCTGCTTGACGGTATCGCCCTTTTTGACCTTGATATCACCGAGTCCGCTGTAAACGCAGACAACGTTATTGACCGAGATTTCAACGGTTTTGCCGAAAAGCTTGTCCTCGCTGACCTTGGTAACCTCGCCGTCGCTCATCGACATTACGTCGTCGCCAAGCTCCGCGGCAAAGTCAACGCCGTTATGCGGTTTCCACACATTTAGAGTTTTGTAATAGACGCTCTCCTTGCTGTATTCGCGCAGGACGTTGCCGCCCTTTACCGGAAAGGCAAGGCTGATGTCCGCGGCGAGCATTGTCTGCAACGCATCGCGGCTGTAGGTCGGCTTTTGAGTTGTCGGCTGAACGGTTGCGTCATCCTGCTCGGCAACCTCGGTGGGATAAGTTTCCTTTTCGGGCTTAAACTCACTGCCGAGAGTCGGCATGGGCGGAGTTGCGTGAACTCCCGTTACCGGCTGATTAACCTGCTTTGCGTCCGACGACGCAAGATTTTGCTTTGCCGAATTGCTGACGGTGTTGTATGTTGAATATACCGCCATACAAACAGCGATTAGGCAGATTGAAAACGCGGTGTAAAATCCGATTTTTTCGCGGCGGGTTTTTCTTTTTCTTCTTTCGCCGCTGTAATGTTCGCTCATAAAAAAAGCACCTCCGCTGTTATTATTGGCGGAAGCGCTTTGATTTATTCAATTTTATTCCAACACTTTGTAGCCCAGCGCTTCAACGGTTTCTTTCAGCTTATCCGCTGAAATTTCGGCGTTAAGATTAACAACCGCAGTGCCTTTTTCGTGGCTTACGTCGGCAGAGTCAACCTCCGCAAGTGATTCGAGCGCGGATTTTACCCTTGCCTCGCAGTGGGGGCACATCATTCCCTCGATTTTTAATGTTGTTGCCATTTTCTTTTCCTCCTTGATTGTTTCGGTTTTTATTGGTTTATCTGATTTTATTTCAGTAAGTTTTACAAAGTTCAGTCTGAGCGCGTTTGTTACTACGCAGAAGCTCGAAAGGCTCATTGCCGCCGCGCCGAACATCGGGTTCATACTCCAGCCGAGGATTGAGATAAACGCTCCGGCGGCGAGGGGTATTCCGATTATATTGTAGATGAACGCCCAAAACAGGTTTTGGCGGATATTCCTGAGCACGGCTCTGCCGAGTTTAACAGCGTTCGGCACGCCTATAAGCGAGCTGTTCATCAGCACTACGTCCGCGGCGTCGATAGCTACGTCCGTACCTGCGCCGATTGCAATTCCGATGTCGGCAGAGGTCAGGGCAGGCGCGTCGTTAATGCCGTCACCGACCATCGCGGTTTTGCCCTGAGCGCTGAGCTTTTTGATTACGCTCTCCTTTTCGTCCGGCAGAACGCCTGCGATAACCTCGTCTATGCCTGCCTGCTTAGCGATTGCCGAGGCTGTCCTTTGGTTGTCGCCCGTGAGCATTACAACCTTCATTCCCTGAGATTTCAAAAGGCTTACAGCCTGTTTGCTGTCGGGCTTAATAACATCTGCTACAGCGATTATGCCGAGAAGTTTATTTCCTTTAGAGAAATATAGCGGTGTTTTTCCCTCGTTTGCGAGGTTATCCGCAACGACTTTGAATTCGTCTGAGATATCACAAAACCCGCCTATATAGCCGAGATTTCCTCCGCGGAGCGGTTCGCCGTCAAGCTCTGCATACAGTCCGCTTCCGGGCAGGTTTTTGAACGCGCTGACCGCGGCGCTGTTAATATTATTTTCCTGAGCGTAGAGATTAACCGCCTTTGAGAGCGGATGCTCACTCATTTTTTCAAGCGAATACGCGAGGGATAAAAACTCGTTTTCGGAAATTCCGTTCGGTTTTATGTCGGTGACAACAGGCTCGCCGCTTGTGACCGTGCCTGTTTTGTCGAGGACGATTGTTTTAAGCTTGCCCGTTTCCTCGAGCGATTCGGCGGTTTTGAACAAAATTCCATGCTTTGCGCCGACTCCGCTTCCGACCATTATCGCGACGGGAGTTGCCAGTCCGAGCGCACACGGACAACTGATTACGAGAACCGAAACCGCCCTTGCGGTAGCGTCTCCGACAGGCGCTCCGATTATCATCCAAATAGCAAAGGTAATTATCGCGATTCCGATTACCACGGGCACGAACACACCCGAAACCTTGTCGGCAATTTTCGCGATTGGTGCTTTTGTAGCCGCGGCGTCGCTGACGGTCTTAATAATCTGCGCCAGCGTGGTGTCCTCTCCGACGCGCATAGCCTCGCACTTTATATAACCCGAACGGTTGATTGTCGCGGCGGAAACCTGACTGCCCTTCTCCTTATCGACAGGCACGCTTTCGCCTGTCAGGGCAGATTCGTCAACCGCCGTCGCACCTTCGAGCACGATACCGTCTACGGGTATGCTCTCTCCCGGGCGGACAACAAAGGTATCTCCCCTTTTGACCTGCTCTATCGGGACGGTCTTTTCCTTGCCGTCAATCAGCAAGGTCGCGGTTTTCGGTGAGAGGTTCATCAGGCTTTTCAGCGCGTCGGTCGTCCTGCCCTTCGACTTTGCTTCAAGGAGCTTGCCGACGGTGATTAGCGTTAAAATCATCGCGGCAGATTCAAAGTACAGGTCGTGCATATACGCCATAGCCCCAGCAAAATCCCCTGCCGCCTGCGCGGAGGTCATCAAAAACAGATTGACCGTGCTGTAAACAAACGATGTTGCCGAGCCGAGAGCAACGAGCGTGTCCATATTCGGAGCGCGGTGGATTACTCCCTTAAAGCCGCTGATGAAAAACTTTTGATTAATCACCATAACTATCGCGGCGAGCAGTAATTGAACAAGCGCTACCCCTACGCAGTTGCCGTCAAAAAACTTCGGCAGCGGAAAGCCGAACATCATATGCCCCATTGAAAAGTACATCAACACGAGCAAAAATCCGATTGAAGCGACAAGGCGCTTTAGGATTTTCGGACTTTCGGTGTCCTTCAAAGAATCCGCGTTCGGCTGAGCGGTTTTATTTTCTTTTCCCTTTTCGGCGGCGGTGTAACCGGCGTTTTCAACCGCCTTTATTATCTCGGCGGAATCCGCGCTGCCCTCGACTCCCATTGAGTTTGTCAGCAGGCTGACCGAGCAGGAGCTTACGCCGTCGAGCGACGACACCGCCTTCTCAACCCTCGCGGAGCACGCGGCGCAGCTCATTCCGCCAACGTCAAATTGTCTCATCAAATCACCTCATAAGCTTTTGCAAAGTGTCCATAAGCTCGTCGATAACCTCGTCCTTGCCCTCTCTTATATCATCCGCAACGCAGGTGTGAATATGACTTGAAAGCAGCTCTTTGTTAAAAGAGTTTATCGCAGCGTTGACCGCGGCAGCCTGAACGAGTATATCGGGACAGTAGGCGTCGTTTTCAAGCATACGCTTAATTCCGCGGATTTGCCCCTCGATGCGGTTAAGGCGGTTAACAAGCTTTTTATACTCAGCTTCGTCGCGCTTTTTGGTCTTGTGACAAGCGCAGACTTCGGTTTTCTTTTCTTCCACAAATATACCCCCTATAGGTATTTTCAGCTTTATTATATACCCCCACAGGGTATTTGTCAACATAGATACAAATTATTATTACGATTTAATTTCTAAATTTAACTCGCATTAACACAAACTCCGCCCCCTCCGTCATTTTGCTATGCAAAATGACACCTCCCCCAAAGCTTACGCGTTGGGGGAGGCTAAAAAAACCGCCCTGCAAAAGCAAAGCGGTTTGATTTATAAATTAGTCTGCTGAGTAAGGGAGCAGTGCGAGGTGACGCGCACGCTTGATTGAAGTTGTGAGGTCACGCTGATGTCTTGCGCAGGTGCCTGTTACACGACGGGGAAGAATTTTTCCTCTCTCGGACAGGTAACGGCGAATGCGGTTAACATCCTTGTAGTCGATATGCTCTACCTTGTCAACACAGAAAGCGCAAACTTTCTTGCGGCCTTTTCTGCCTCTGTTAGGTCTTTCAGCCATCTTTAGTTCTCCTTTCGTTGAGAATTATGTGAATTGGTTAAGTTCAAAATTTTGTTACGTTAACGCATCACGCTTTGACGGTTTGCAATCAGAACGGCAAATCGTCATCAAGCGGCATATCCTGAAAATCAGCGTTCGAGCCGCTCTCGTATGAAGGCGCTGCCTGAGGAGCAGGCTCCTGATACTGACGGGGCTGGCTGTACTGCTGAGGCTGAGAATACTGGTTTCCGTACGACTGATTGCCGTAACCTGAGTTGTCCCTTTTCTCGCCTGTAAAGGATACGTTGTCGGCTACAACCTCTACAACATAGCGGTTTGTGCCGTCCTTAGCCTGGTATGTTCTTGTCTGAAGCTGTCCCTCAATCGCAATCATAGCGCCCTTGCCGAAGTAACGGCAAACAAACTCAGCTTGCTGTCTCCAGCAAACGATGTCGATAAAATCAGCCTTGCGCTCCTCGCCGCTTCTAACATAGCTGCGGTCAACTGCAATTCTGAAATTTGTAACGCTTACTCCGTTGGGAGTTGTTTTGAGTTCGGGATCCGATACCAGACGTCCCATTAAAATTACACGGTTTAACATAACTTTTTTCCTTTCGTCATTCGTAATTCGGACAAATGCGTTTACATTCATCCTACAATGTTCGTATTCGCTTAGTCTTCTTCTTTTTTAATGATGAGTGAACGGATAACGCCTTCGGTAATTCTGAAACGACGGTCAAGCTCCGCGGGGAACTCAGCAGTTGATTCAAAATCAAAGAGAACGTAGTAGCCTTCACTTTCCTTGTTGATAAGGTAAGCAAGCTTTCTCTTGCCCCACTCGTCAACATTCTTCAAAGTGGCACGCTCCTCAATGAGCTTCTTAAATCTTTCGATAAGAGCCTGGATGCCCTCTTCGCCCTGCTTCATTGAGATAATCATTACGGTCTCGTAATTTGCTGTTACTGCCATCACTTTGCACCTCCTTCTGGACATTATGGCGGATTTCTCCGCAAGGATTTGTCGCATAGAGCGACAGATATATTATAACACAAAAAAGCCCTTTGTCAACTCTTTTTCACAATTTTAATGAGCTTTGTGGCTGATAAATCAGAAATTTCAAAAAATTCTATGAAATAGTTTATGAAAAAGACAGGACGGTGTTATTTTGTTTACGTCAATACTTAACGAACACAAGGGCTTTGGCAAGCAGATTATGCTTTTGTCAAAAAACGAGCTCATTAAAACCTACAAGGGCGCTGTAATCGGACCGCTTTGGGCGGTTGTAAAGCCTGCGTTTACCGTATTTGTTTACTGGTTCGCTTTCTCGGTGGGTATTAAAAAGCTCAGAGACGTCGGCGTTAACCTCGGCGGTCCCGAGTCGTTTTCAATCGACTTCTTTACATTTATGTTTATAGGAATCATTCCGTGGTTCTTCATTCAGGACAGCATTGTTCAGGGGTCAAAAACGCTGAGAACCAACAGGCAGTTTATCACAAAGGTTAAGTTCCCTGTATCGACAATCCTTACATACACGGGACTTTCAAGACTGTACGTTCACCTTTTCCTCGCGATAATTATGTACGGCTATGTTGTATTTCACCGTGTTGCAGGCGGTTTGCCGCCTGTGAGCGTTTATGATTTGCAATTTTTCCTGTACTGTCCGCTGATGTTTATGTTCTTTTTGGCTCTTTCGTGGTCAACCGCGCCAATGGCGGCGTTCAGCAAGGACTTTGAAAGCCTTATCGTATCGGTTATGTCGGGTATTTTCTGGCTGTCGGGAATTATGTACGATTCCTACAGCTTCAAGGGCTTCTTAAAGTACGCTATGCTCGTTAACCCGATTAACTTCTTTGCGAACGGATACCGCAACTGCTTCATCTACAACAGGTGGTTCTTTGAGTACAAGACGGAATTTGTTATCTTTATGGTTGAGTTTGTAGTAGTGTTCCTGCTCGGAATTTACAACTACAACAGACTCAGAAAAAAACTTCCCGACGTGCTCTGATTGGAGGCGCAATTGATGTCAGATACTATTATTCGTTTTAAAAACGTTTCAAAAACATATATCCTATATAAAAACGACCAGGCGAGGTTTAAGGCGCTGTTCATTAAGCCGAGAAATCCCAAAACAAACCGCGCGTTAAATGACGTTTCGTTTGAGATTAAGCGCGGCGAGTCCGTTGGTATTGTCGGCGACAACGGCGCGGGTAAATCCACCCTGCTCAAGATGATTACAGGCGTTGCCTTCCCCGACGAGGGCGAGATTTTTGTAGACGGCAAGGTTGCCGCTCTGCTCGAGCTTACCGCAGGCTTCTCAATGGAGATGACCGGCAGGGAAAACATCTACCTCAAAGGCTATATTCTCGGTCTTGAGGACGATTATATTAAGGAAATTGAAGAAAAAATCATCGAAT
>ONPH01000183.1 GCA_900319655.1 uncultured Eubacteriales bacterium | reverse complement strand
GCACCAATAGCCTTTAACGAACAGGCTACGCTGTTAAAATTACAGCTCGAAACAGGCAAAACCCACCAAATCCGCTGTCATATGAGCAGTATGGGACACCCGCTTGTCGGTGATGATTTGTACGGCGGAAAAAGAGAATTTATAAACCGCCAGGCGCTTCACTGCGGAACGGTGGAATTCACCCACCCGGTAACAAGTGAGATTATTACAGTAACCGCGCCGCTCCCAAACGACATCGAAAACGCCGTTAAACAATATAATATTTAAAAAGAAAAGAACCGCAACCAGAAAGATTGCGGTTCAAAATTTTAATCTAAAGATTACTTAAGGCTGTTCTGAATAGCAACAGCAACGGCAACTGTAGCGCCAACCATCGGGTTGTTGCCCATACCGAGGAAGCCCATCATCTCTACGTGAGCCGGAACAGAGGATGAACCCGCGAACTGAGCGTCGGAGTGCATTCTGCCCATTGTGTCGGTCATACCGTAGGAAGCAGGACCGGCAGCCATATTATCGGGATGCAGAGTACGTCCTGTACCGCCGCCCGAAGCAACCGAGAAGTACTTCTTGCCCTGCTCGTTGCACTCTTTCTTGTAAGTGCCGGCAACAGGATGCTGGAATCTTGTCGGGTTAGTCGAGTTACCTGTGATAGAAACGTCTACGCCCTCGTTGTGCATAATAGCAACGCCCTCGCGAACGTCGTCAGCACCGTAGCAGCGAACGTTAGCGCGCTCACCGTCGGAGTAGGGGGTTTCTTTAACAATTGTTAACTCGCCTGTGAAGTAGTCAAACTTAGTCTGAACATAGGTAAAGCCGTTGATTCTTGAGATAATCTGAGCAGCGTCCTTGCCGAGACCGTTAAGGATAACTCTCAGGGGTTGCTCACGAACCTTGTTAGCGTTACGAACGATACCGATTGCGCCCTCAGCGGCAGCGAATGACTCGTGACCTGCGAGGAAAGCAAAGCACTTTGTCTCGTTAGAAAGAAGCATAGCAGCAAGGTTGCCGTGTCCGAGACCAACCTTGCGGTTTTCGGCAACAGAACCGTCGATGCAGAAGCTCTGCAGACCGATTCCGATGTACTTAGCAGCTTCCTCAGCGTTCTTAGCGCCTGCCTTAAGAGCGATAGCAGCGCCTACGCAGTATGCCCAGCATACGTTTTCAAAGCAGATAGGCTGAATTCCCTTAGCAATTTCATAAGGATCGAAGCCTGCAGCCTTACAGATTTCACGGCTCTCCTCAACAGAGGCAATACCGTACTCGGCCAAAACGCCGTTGATTTTATCAATTCTTCTGTCGTAATTTTCAAATAAACTCATACTGCACACCTCCTTATTCGTGACGCGGGTCAATGTACTTAGCCGCGTTGTCAAACTGGCCGTAGTGACCCTTTGCCTTTTCAAGAGCCTCGTTAGCGTCCATACCGCCCTTGATGAAGTCCATCATCTTGCCGAGGCTTACAAACTCGTAGCCGATAATCTCGTCGTCGCCGTTAAGAGCGATGCGTGTGCAGTAGCCCTCTGTCATCTCAAGATAACGCGGACCTTTCTCCTTGGTAGCGAACATTGTACCTACCTGAGAACGCAGACCTTTACCGAGGTCCTCAAGAGAAGCGCCGACCAAAAGTCCGCCCTCTGAGAACGCACTCTGTGTTCTTCCGTAAACAATCTGCAGGAAGAGCTCTCTCATAGCTGTGTTGATGGCGTCGCAAACCAGGTCGGTGTTGAGCGCCTCAAGAAGAGTTTTGCCGATAAGGATCTCGGAAGCCATAGCAGCCGAGTGAGTCATACCCGAGCAGCCGATTGTCTCAACCAGAGCTTCCTCAATAATTCCGTTCTTTACGTTAAGTGTCAGCTTGCAGGCGCCCTGCTGAGGAGCACACCAGCCGATACCGTGAGTAAAGCCCGAAATATCCTTAATTTCTTTTGCCTGAACCCATTGTCCCTCTTCGGGGATAGGAGCAGGACCGTGATATGCGCCCTTAGCTACGGGGCACATATTAGATACTTCTGCTGTGTAATACATAAGCATTTCCTCCTTAAAATTATTGGCGTTTATATACCTATATCAATTATAGACAATTTGACGGAATAAATCAAGTAGAAAAAAGAATTATTTGCTGTTTTTTATAAATATCCTTGTATGTGACATAAGCGGCACTTTCCTTGACAATTAATATAAATAAGATATAATATAAGTATAATAAAGTATAATAAAGAAAAATATACGGTTTTAATAAAAGAGGTGACTTTTATGTTGGCTATTCAAGGATACTTTGACGGAGTAACGGTAAAACCGTTGGAAAAAATTACGGCAAAACCGAATCAAAAGGTAATTATTACAATAATGGACGAGTTTGTTGAGCCGGAGGACAAAACAGATAAAAAAGGAATGAAGGGCGTTCTTTCGAAGTACGCAAATCCTGAATCGGCAAAAAAAGAAAAGGGCGCTTGGGAACGCGCGACGGTAGAAAAATACTGAAAGGACGGAGAAATCCGTCCTTTTTGTTACAGTATCTCATCCAAATTCTCAGCCGCGTCGGCTACAAGCATAGGACAGG
>ONPH01000182.1 GCA_900319655.1 uncultured Eubacteriales bacterium | reverse complement strand
AATAATTATGAATGATGAAAGAATTATATTATTAAGAACTCCTTCAAGGTACTCCTGCTGTCCTGAGATAGGATTCTTAGGAGCTTTAAGCTCTGCTGCTCTTGCAGCAAGTTCTTCAAGAGTTGTTTCTCCCTTTCTTATCTTCTGTCCGAGCTCTGATTTAAAGCTCTCATACTTCTTATCAACAAATCCTTCTATACGGCCGTCTTCAATGATTTCAGCCGCCTTGATAAGTCCAAGTGCAAAGGAATCCATACCGAGGCTTAATGCTATAATCTTTGTATATCAGGAGGTGCACCATGGATTTTATGGAACTTGCCAAAGCGCGCTATTCAGTCAGGAAGTATAAGAACACCAAGCTTACTAAGGAACAGATCGACAGGCTTCTTGCCGAGGGCGTACCCTATGTAATCCGCCAGAAAATGCCTACCCAGGGCAGCACAACCTTCAGCGACGCTGTTTTCGGTGAGATTACCGTTGAGAATTCCGAGCTGCAAGACCAAATCTTAATCAAGACCGACGGCTACCCCACCTACAACTTCGCGAACGTAATCGACGACCACACAATGGGCATTACCCACGTTGTAAGGGGCAGCGAATACCTCAGCTCAACGCCGAAGTACAACCTGCTTTACGAGGCATTCGGCTGGGAAATCCCCACCTATATCCACCTGCCGCTGATTATGGGCAAGGACGAGGACGGCAACGTTTCCAAGCTCTCAAAACGCCACGGCGCGACAGGCTTTTACGATTTGATTGAGGACGGATATCTTCCGCAGGCGATTATCAACTACATCGCCCTGCTCGGCTGGTGCCCGAAGGACAATCAAGAGATTTTCTCCCTTTCAGAGCTTGAGCAGGCGTTTGACATCGGCGGAATAAGCAAATCCCCTGCCGTTTTTGACTACGACAAGCTGAGCTGGTTCAACGGCGAGTACATCAAGGCGATGAGCGCCGAGGAATTTACCGAGGTCGCTATGCCGTACTACAAAAAGGTTTTTGGCGACAAGGAAATGCCCTATAAAAAATTTGCCGAGATTTTGCAAAAGCGCGTAACACAGCTTACACAAATTCCCGAAATGCTCGACTTTTTCGCGGAGCTTCCCGAATACAGCAAGGATTTGTTCGTAAATAAAAAGAGCAAGACAAACCTCGAGAACGCGCCCGTTGTGCTCAGAGAGGCTTACGAGAGGTTAAAGGCTCTGCCCGAGTGGACAGCCGAGCCGATTCACGACTGCCTGATTAATATGGCAAAGGAAAAAGAGCTCAAAAACGGCACGGTAATGTGGCCGGTAAGAATCGCCGCGGCAGGCAAAACCGTAACCCCCGGCGGCGCGATTGAAATTCTCGACATTTTGGGCAGAGAAGAAACAATGAGAAGATTGGAAATCGGATTAGAAAAATTAGAAGAAGGTATATAATATGTCAGAAAACACAACCCCCGAGGTTATGACCGGTAACTTCATTCACGATTTTATTGACGAGGATATTGCCGAGGGCGGCAAATACGAGGGTAAAAAGGTTCACACCCGTTTTCCGCCCGAGCCGAACGGCTATCTTCACATCGGCCACGCAAAGGCGATTTGCGTTGACTTCGGCACGGCTGAAAAATATAACGGTCTGTGCAATCTGCGTATGGACGACACCAACCCGACCAAGGAGGACGTTGAGTACGTAGACGCGATCAAAGAGGACATAAAGTGGCTTGGCTTTGACTGGGACGACCGCTTTTACTACGCTTCCGACTACTTTGAGCAGATGTACGGTTACGCGGTTGAGCTAATCAAAAAAGGCCTTGCCTATGTATGCGAGCTCAACGCCGAGCAGATGCGCGAGTACCGCGGCGACACCCAGACTCCGGCAAAAAGCCCCTACCGCGACAGACCGGTTGAGGAAAGCCTTGATTTGTTTGAGCGTATGCGCAAAGGCGAGTTTGAGGACGGAAGCATGACGCTCCGCGCAAAAATCGACCTCGCCTCGGGCAACTTTAATATGCGCGATCCGGTAATTTACCGCATTAACCGCCTTAAGCACCACCGCACAGGCGACAACTGGTGCATTTACCCGATGTACGACTTTGCTCACCCGATCGAGGACGCGATTGAGGGAATTACCCACAGCCTTTGCACGCTGGAGTTTGAATCGCACCGTCCGCTCTACGACTGGGTAATCGAGAACATCTCCGCTCCGAGCAAGCCCAGACAGATTGAGTTTGCAAGGCTCGGAATCAACAACACCGTAATGTCAAAGCGTAAGCTCAGAGAGCTTGTTGAAAACAACCACGTAAACGGCTGGGATGATCCGAGAATGCCAACCCTCTGCGGACTTCGCAGACGCGGCTACACTCCCAAGTCCATCCGCTCGTTCATCGACCAAATCGGCGTGTCAAAGGTCAACTCCATTGTCGAGTACAGCTTTTTGGAGCACTGCCTGCGCGACGACCTCAACGAGAGCGCCGAGCGTACAATGTGCGTAATTCATCCCATCAAGCTCATCCTCACCAACTATCCCGAGGGCAAGACCGAGGAATTTGAGGTTGAAAACAACCCCAACCGTCCCGAGGACGGCACAAGAACCGTAACCTT
>ONPH01000010.1 GCA_900319655.1 uncultured Eubacteriales bacterium | reverse complement strand
CGGACGAAACCTTTACAATCCTGATGGGCGACAAGGTTGAGCCGAGACGTGAGTTCATCGAGAAAAACGCCAAGTACGTACAAAACCTCGACGTATAAATTTCGGAGGATATTATGCATTCAAGAAGTTACATTACAGTGCGTTACGCCGAAACCGATAGAATGGGAATTGCCCACCATTCAAATTACCCCGTGTGGTTTGAGGTAGGCAGAACCGATTTTATCAAGATGTTCGGGACAACCTATTCGGATATGGAAAACGCCGGAGTTATGCTTCCGCTGGTTAATCTGACCTGTCATTTTATTCAGCCTGCGCTTTATGAGGACGAGCTTATCGTCCGCACCTGGTGTATTCATATGACAGCCGCGAGGATTGAATTTTCCTATTCCGTAAGGAGAAAAGAGAGCGACGGCAAGGAGGTTGAGCTCTGCTACGGCACAACCGAGCACGGCTTTATCGACTCAAAAACCTTTAGACCGTGCAACGCAAAAAAGCGTTTGCCCGAGCTGTACGCAAAGCTGAACGGCAATATTAAAGAGATTTAGATTATAATTGAATGATTTGAAATAAAGAGGTAATAAGATGGACAACGAGCAGCAAGTGAATGACAAAAGAATAATTGACGTTGACCTGCAAAACGAGATGAGGCAGAGCTTCCTCGATTACTCAATGAGCGTAATCGTAGCCAGAGCACTGCCCGACGTGCGCGACGGACTAAAGCCCGTTCACAGAAGAATTCTCTACACAATGTACGAGAGAGGACTTGAACCCTCAAAGCCGTACCATAAATGCGCCGATACCGTAGGTTCGGTGCTCGGTGCGTACCACCCCCACGGTGACGCTTCGGTTTATGACGCAATGGTACGTCTCGCTCAGGACTTCTCAATGAGATATATGCTGGTAGACGGCCACGGAAACTTCGGTTCTGTCGACGGCGACCCGCCGGCGGCTTACAGATATACCGAGGCAAAGATGAGCAAAATTTCTATGGAAATGCTCACCGATATCGACAAGGACACCGTTGACTTTGTACCTAACTACGACGACAGACTTAAAGAGCCGGTTGTGCTCCCGAGCCGTTTCCCGAACCTGCTTGTAAACGGTTCAAGCGGTATCGCCGTTGGTATGGCGACCGAAATTCCGCCGCATAATCTCGGTGAGACTATCGACGCCGCCTGTGCGTATATTGACAACCCCGACATCGAGCTGCCGGAGCTTATGGACTGTATTCCCGGTCCGGACTTTCCGACAGGCGGAATTATCATGGGCAGAAGCGGAATCAGAGCCGCCTACGCCACAGGTAAGGGCAAAATCACCGTCCGCGCAAAGACCGAGATTATCGAAGCCAAGAACGGCAGATTTAAAATTATCGTAAGCGAGCTGCCTTACAAGGTTAACAAGGCAAGGCTTATTGAAAATATCGCGAATCTTGTTAAGGACAAGAGAATTGAGGGTATCTCGAATATTGAGGATCACTCCGACCGTAAGGGTATGCACATTGAGATTGACATCAAGCGCGACGCTTCGCCTCAGATTGTGCTCAACCAGCTTTTCTCATTCACCCAGCTGCAGGTTACCTTCGGCGCGATTATGCTCGCAATTGTCGACGGCCAGCCCAAAATTTTAACCCTTAAGGATATGCTCCGCTGCTATGTGGAGTTCCAGGAGGATGTAATCCGCCGCCGTACCGAGTATGACCTCAAAAAAGCTCAGGACAGAGAGCATATTTTAGAGGGCTTGAAGATTGCGATTGACTTTATCGACGAGGTTATCGCGATTATCAGAAAGAGCAAGGATTTGCCCACAGCAAGAGCAGCGCTGATGGAGCGCTTCGGTCTTGACGAGGTTCAGGCACAGGCGATTGTGCAGATGAGACTCGGACAGCTCACAAATATGGAGCGCCACAAGATTGAGGATGAAATTGCAGCTCTGCAGGAAAAAATCAAAAATTACCTCGAAATTCTCGGCAGCGAGACCAGAAAGCTCGAAATCGTCAAGGAAGAGCTTGTCGCTATCCGCAACAAGTATGCCGATCCGCGCCGCACAGAGATTTGCGCAATCAGCGGCGAGGTTGATATTGAGGATCTTATTCCGCAGGAGGAGTGCGTGCTTACCCTCACTCACTTCGGCTATGTAAAGCGCCTTGCGGTAGATACATATAAAATCCAGCGCAGAGGCGGCAGGGGAGTATCAGGTATGTCGCGCCGAGAAGAGGACGTCGCAGCCGAGATGTTCATCATCAACTCCCACGACTACGTTCTGTTCTTTACCGACAAGGGCAGAGTATACCGCCTGAAATGCTACGAGGTTCCCGAGGGCAGCAGACAGTCAAAGGGCATTAATATAGCCAACCTGCTCCCGATTTCAAACGACGAAAAGGTAACCTCGATGATTAGAGTACCCGAGTTTGACGAGGAAAAATACCTGATTATGGTAACCCGCAGGGGTATCATCAAACGAATTGCGCTCAACGCCTACAACACAGCGCGCAAGGGCGGTCTTATCGCGCTTGAGCTCAACGAAGGCGACGAGCTCGCATGGGTAAGAATGACCGACGGCAACGCAAATGTGATTGTTGCCACAAAGAAGGGCGTTTCAATCCGCTTTAAGGAAACCGACGTCCGCCCGATGGGCAGACTCGCGCGTGGCGTAAAGGCAATCTCGCTTAAGGAAGGTGACGAGGTTGTCGGAATGAGCGTTGTCCGCGACGGCGGATTTGTGCTGACCGTCAGCGAGACCGGCTACGGCAGACTTTCAAAGCCCGAGGATTACCGTATTCAGTCAAGAGGCGGTAAGGGACTTACCAACTACCATGTTGAAAAGTACGGCGACGTTGCCGCAATCAAGGTGGTTGACCTCGACGACGATATTATTATGATTTCGCAGGACGGCATTATCATTAGAATTGCCGCGGAGTCAATCAGAGTTTGCTCGCGTCCGTCAAAGGGCGTAACCCTGATGAAAACAGGCGAGGGAGACAGGGTTGTCACCGTCGCGAGAGCTCCTCACGAGGACGAGGAAACAGAGGAAAAGCAGGAAGAAGCTCCTGAAAATTCCGAAGCTACAGAAGAAGCCCCTGCAGAGGAATAATTAATAAACTGCAATCTCCCCCAATGCGCAAGGCGTTGGGGGAGACTTAAAAGTTTTAGGTAAGGTATATGAAGATAGGAAAAAGAATAACGGCATTGCTGCTGTCGGCTGTGATAATTTTCGGGCTGACGGCTTGTTCGGGCGGAGCAAAGCTCAAAATCGACCAGCCAAAGAGCATTTCCGCTGTCGATGATGACGCCGAGCCCGTGACAACGGCGATTGAGCCGAGTGAAAACGTAAACGGCAAGCGGTTCGCCTTTACCCTCGCTGAATTTAGCGAACGTTATAACTCCACAAAAAAACTAATCGGCGACAAAGACCTGATTACTATGGACAAGTGGAGCAAAATGGGTGTGCCTGAAACCGACAACCACGGCGTTGAAATTCAGTATTACTACTACGACGATGAAAACGTCAATATCACCGCCACAGTCGAGACCGAGAGCAATAAGCTGATGAATATCGGCATTGGCACAACGATGAGCCACTTTATGGCTCAGGAGAGCGGAGAGAATAACAGCGACAATATTCTTCGCAGGGCTGCAATTGCGGCAGAGGCGGCAGGCAGCTTCGGCACAGACAAAATCGACACCCTGCAGAATGTTTTTTATCAGCTTGCAACAGGTTCTGAGGATTCACTGTGGTACGAGGGCTTTGTCTTTACGCTCAGCACCAAGGACAATAAAGAGGACAGCAAAAACGGAATTATGCTGTTCAGGGTTTTCCCAATCAGCACGGATTTGAAAAAAGAATGGAAACTGACGGAGTATAAAAAGTAGAATTAAAGTGACAGCCGCAAGGGCTGTCACTACAATTTTACTTATAAGTTGTTTTGTAGTGGCGACCCTTGCGGTCGCCTTTAAAACAGCTAAAGAAACAACAAAACAGCGCTGTATCGTTAAAGATACAGCGCTGTTCTTTTAATTGTAATTTTTATTCATCGAAAAATTTAACAAGTCTTTCTATAAAGTCAGGCGCTTCATCATAGACCGCGTGACTGTAGTTTTCGTAAATATAAAGCTGTGCGTTTGTTTTTTCCGCAAGCTCTGCTATCGGCTCACAGCCGAAAACCTTGTCGCCTGTCGCTCCTGCCGCATAAACAGGACAGGTGATTTTATCGAGCTTATCGTATACGTCAAAGCCGTTACAGGCTCTCGCGTAAATTTCAAAGCGGTGCAGCTCGTCGGCGCTGACGCCGATTAACATCTGCCTGATTAACTCTCCGAATTTTTCGGCAAATTCCTTTGAGTAAACCGCCTCGATAAAGCAGTTGATCAGCTCTAAAATTTTCTTTTTCGCCGCAAGGTCAGCCCATTTTTCAATAACAGCGCTGTTATCTCCGGTAAATCTCGAGGTGGTCGAGGCGAGCGCGAGTTTTTTTACGAGGTCGGGCCGTTTGAGCGCGATAAGCTGGGCTATCATTCCGCCCTGCGAAACACCATAAACATAAGCGCTGCTTATCCCGAGAATATCAAGAGCCTCGGCGGTATCGTCAGCCATATCCTCTACATTGTAATCTTCTCCGCAGTCGGTTCTGCGGTCGAAAAAGTACACGGTGTATTTATCACCCATCAACTTGAATACATTTGCAATACCGTTTGCGGATTCGATTACGCTTTTCAGGCTCAGCCCCGGAATGACAACCACAGTCTGCTCTCCGCAGCCGAACTTAAAATATTTCATTTTAAATTCAGAGGTGTTTACCGTTTCAATTTTAACAGCCATAATTATACCAGCTCGTCAACCGCAATCTTCTTGAACTTAAATTTGTTGTATGTGAGCGTATCGCCGTCAACCGAATAGTCAACGGTGTTGGTTTCCTCTTTGTTGGTTGTGAAAACCGAGGTGACCTTGCCGTCCTTCGCGGAGTACTTTGCAAAGGTAAAGTTTATGCCGTTCATTGTGTTGTACATAATTCCGCTCTTGTCAAAGTAGTAATACTCGCCGTTGTCGTCCTTCCACGCGCCGAGCAGCTTTTCGTCAACAACAGGCTCGGGGTCGGGGATAGGAACAAATGAAAACGTCGCCATCTTTTTGAGCGTAGTGGTTTTGCCGCCCTTGGTGTTTGTGAGGGTAAGGGTGGACTTGTCCTCGGAAAATTCGTATTTATAAACGCCGTTTATTCCGAACATAAGCTGAACAGTAACCGCCTTATACGAACTTCCGCTGTCGTCGGTCTTGGTCTCAGCCTTGTAGTTTTCAATATATCCGGTTGTGCCGATAATAAGGTAAGCCTTGCCTTTTCCGTCAAAGGCGTAAACAAAGCTCTTGAACTGCGAGCCTTCACCCTCGGTAATCTGCCAGTAGCCTGCAAATTCGTCGCCTTCGTAATTAATTGCGTGAAGCTTGCTGATGTCCGCCTGCTCCGAAATATTCATCTTGCTGTCGTCGGTGGTCTCCTCAACAGCCACGGTAGACGCCACGAGGTCGTTGTTTTCTCCGCAGCCTGCAAAAATCGCGGCGGATGACAAAACCAAAACCGCGCATAATATTTTAATCAGAGTTTTCATATTAACATAGCCTTTCTAATCTAAAATAAGTCATATTAATTTTATAATTATATGAAAAAAATGTCAATATGAAAAAAGTCGGAAAGCGCTTTTGCCGCATTAGTTCTGACAAAATTCGCCGCAAATACTCAAAAAGACTTAAATAACGCAAAAATAGTGTTGCCAATAGAGTATTTTTTTGATATAATTAAGTTTAAATATATGTAATGGATGGAGGAAGAAAGTATGCTGAACACAAATTTCAACGACAAATTCGGCAAAGAGGGACTTACCTTTGACGACGTCCTTCTTATCCCCGGCGAATCAAACGTCGAGCCGAAAAACGTATCTGTTTCAACAAACCTGACAAAGACAATCAAGCTCAATACTCCACTTATGACCGCGGCTATGGACACCGTAACCGAAACCGAAATGGCAATTGCCATCGCGCGTGAGGGCGGCGTGGGCATTATCCACAAGAATATGCCCATCGAAAGACAGGCGGATATGGTAGACCGCGTTAAGAGAAGCGAAAACGGCGTTATCGTAAATCCGTTTTTCCTATCTCCCGAAAACACCGTCCGTGACGCCGACGCGCTCATGGGCAAGTACAAAATTTCGGGCGTTCCGATTTGCACCGACGGCAAGTTAATCGGCATTATCACAAACCGCGATATGCGCTTTATGACAGCCGAGGATTTCTCTCAGCCGATTTCAAAGGTTATGACAAAGGAAAACCTCGTTACCGCACCCGTCGGCACAACTCTTTTGCAGGCTCAGTCAATTCTTCGCGAGCACAAAATCGAAAAGCTCCCGATTGTTGACAACAGCGGCTCGCTCAAGGGCTTAATCACAATCAAGGATATCGAAAAGAGCGTTCAGTACCCCAACTCCGCGCGTGATGACAAGGGCAGACTCCTCTGCGGCGCGGCTATCGGCGCAACCGCCGACGTGCTCGACAGAGTAGCGGCTCTGATTGAGGCAGGTGTTGATGTTGTAGTTCTCGACTCGGCTCACGGCCATAACTCAAACGTTGTTAACTCGGTTGCCAGAGTTAAGCAGGCATACCCGAATCTTCCTCTTGTTGCCGGAAATATAGCGACAGCCGAAGCCGCAAAGGCGCTTATCGACGCCGGCGCGGACGCTGTTAAGGTAGGTATCGGCCCGGGTTCAATCTGCACAACCAGAATTGTAGCAGGTATCGGCGTACCGCAGATTACAGCAATTTACGACGCGGCTTGCGAGGCTTCAAAGTACGGAATTCCTGTAATTGCCGACGGCGGTATCAAGTACAGCGGCGACATCGTAAAGGCTCTCGCGGCAGGCGGAAGCGTTGTTATGGTAGGCTCGCTCGTTGCAGGCTGTGAGGAAAGCCCCGGAGATAAAGAGATTTATCAGGGCAGACAGTTCAAGGTTTACCGCGGAATGGGCAGCCTCGGCGCTATGGGCAAGGGCAGCGCAGACCGTTACTTCCAGGCGAGCAACCGTAAGTTTGTTCCCGAGGGCGTTGAGGGCAGAGTACCTTACAAGGGACTTCTCTCAGACACGGTTTATCAGCTTATGGGCGGTTTAAAGGCAGGTATGGGCTACACCGGATGCGCAACAATCGCAGAGCTTCACGAGAAGGCTCACTTTGTTCACATCTCGGGTGCTGGCCTCAGAGAGAGCCATCCGCACGACATTCAAATCACCAAGGAAGCTCCCAACTATTCATATAATTTCTCATAATAAAGCTTTTGCAGGGACGGTCGCAGACTGCCCCTGCTTTTATATTTTAAAAACTGTCAAAATATACTTATATTTTATTGATTTACTCATATTTTTATGTTATTATGATTATAAATAAAAAATCATAAGGAGTGTTGTTATGTATAGATTAGGTATTGACCTCGGCGGTACAAATATCGTTGCGGGCTTGGTAAACAAGGATTATAAGATTGTGGCGAGAGCAAGCTGCAAGACTAACGTTCCGCGTCCCGAGAGCGAGATTTGTGACAGCATGGCTGAGGTTGCCAAAAAGGCAGTCGCAAAGGCAGGCATTACAATGGAGGATGTTGAGAGCATCGGTATCGGCGTACCGGGCGCTGTTAACCCCAAAACCGGCGTAATCGAGTATTCGGCAAACCTTTTCTTCCACAACTGGGAAGTTGTTAAGATGATGGAGGAAAGGCTGGGCACAAAGGTTATTATCGAGAACGACGCTAACGCCGCGGCTCTCGGTGAATACCTCGCAGGCAGCGCAAAGGGCGCTAAAAATGCCGTTGCCATCACCCTCGGCACTGGCGTAGGCGGTGGAATTATCATTGACGGCAAAATCTACAGCGGCTCAAACTACGCAGGCGCTGAGCTCGGCCATATGGTAATCGTAAAGGACGGCAAGGAGTGCGGCTGCGGAAGAAAGGGCTGCTGGGAGGCTTACGCCTCCGCAACGGGTCTTATCAACCTGACAAAGCAGAAAATTCTCTCCGGTAAGCTCGACTACAGCTATATTCTAAAGCAGTGCGACGGCGACATCAACAAGGTTAACGGCAAAACAGCCTTTGACGCTGCGGCGGCAGGCGATCCCGACGCTCAGGAGGTTCTCGACGAGTACTTCGGCTACCTCGCGACAGGCCTTGTAAATATCATCAATATCTTCCAGCCCGACGTGCTGTGCATCGGCGGCGGAATTTCAAATCAGGGCGAAAACCTGCTCAGTCCGCTCAGAAAGATTATCGAGGAGGAGCGCTACACCAAGCACAACGACAAACAGACAAAGCTCTGCACCTGCACCCTCGCAAACGACGCAGGAATTATCGGCGCGGCTTTTCTCGACTGATAAATTAAACTTAAAGTCCGGCATATTTGTGCCGGACTTTTCTTTTTAAATATCCTCTTGACATTGTTGTCTATTGATGATAGACTATAGATAGCAGATTAGTCTATCAATTATAGACAAGGAGGTTTTGTTATGAAAAAAGGCATAAAAATTACATCTGCTATAATGGCGCTGATTTTGATATTGTCAAGCGTTATAATTTTTCCTGCTTCGGCGGCAGAAACCGGAGAGGATAATTGTTTAATCGGCGCGTCAAACAGCTACACAATGCACACTGGACAGTCGATGTACATGTATATGGAGCTAAAATACACCAACGTTTTTTATGAGAACATTACCACATCCAATCCCGATATTGTCGATGTGAAGGGCGACGGAAAGGGCGGTATGAATATCTACGCCAAAAAGTCCGGCACAACAAAAGTAACCATTACCGTAAAGGCGTATACCTCCGCCGCTCCGTATGTACGAACAGCCGATTGCTTCATCACGGTTGTTCCTGCGCCGTCAGCGCCTGCAAACGTCAGAATTCGCAACTACGAAACGGGCTTTAATATCAACTGGGATAAAGCCCCGAACGCACAGAGATATGTAGTATACATCAAGACAAAATCAAGCGAGTGGCTTTACGATTTGACATATCATAATTATATGAACATCGAAGATCTTGAACCCGGCGAGATGTATTATGTTCAGGTTCAATCGCTCGGGCTAAACGACTTTACCGGAGGATTTTCACGGGTAAGCTCGTATACCTTTGTCCCGAGGACATACCACACCTGCAAGTACAACGCCAACGGTACGGTTACGCTGAATTGGCTCGAAGCCGAAAATGTTCAAGGCTACGCAATAGCCAAGAAAAAAGCAGGCGACAAAAACTACACCTACTACTACACAAAAGCCACAAGCTTCAACGATAAAAACGTCGCGGCAGGAGCGGTTTATTATTATCAGGTCAGTCCGTATTATACGGTCGGAAAGAGCACGGCGTACGGTCAGTGGAGCGATACCAAAAAGGTCACCACACTGTTCAAGCCGACGGTTACAAATATGAACAGCAACGCAAGCCGCCTGAATATAAACTGGAATTTCATTAAGGGCGCGACGGCGTACAAGGTGGCGTTTAAGCGGACAACCGACAGCGCGTGGAACTACCGCACAACCACCTCACGTTATTATAATGTAGTCAACCCCACAAAGGGAGCGACGTATATTACGCAGGTGTGTCCGGTAAACGGATGTGTAGCAGGGCCGTGGTCTGACGCCGCAAGCCATTATATTGATTAAAATACAAAAAGCCAAGCGAGTAAAAACCGCTTGGCTTTTTGTATTTGTGAAAAAATTTGGATAATTACAAAATTTGTAAGTGTTTTGTTAGGGTTTGTATGTTATAATGTGCTTGCAATCAAACGAAAAAGGAGAGAAATTTATGAGATATATTTTAACAACCGACAATCTCACAAAGAAATACGGCGACAAGGTTGCCGCGGGAAACATCAATATTCACATTCCCGAAGGAGAGATTTACGGACTTATCGGAAGAAACGGAGCAGGCAAAACAACAATTATGAGAATGCTCAGCGGTCTGTCAAGCCCGACAGAGGGCAGCTTCAAATACAACGGAAATAGCGATAACGGAATCGGCGTGTTGATTGAAAGCCCCGGAATTTACCCGAACCGCTCGGCGTTTGACAACATCAAAATCAAGTGCATAGCGATGGGCTGTTATAAAAAGGAATATGTAAACGAGCTTTTGGATATTGTCGGACTTTCCTACACCGGCAAAAAGCCCGCGGGCTCTTTCTCGCTCGGTATGCGCCAGCGCTTGGGTATCGCCTTGGCGCTTACGGGCAACCCGAAGTTCATCGTACTTGACGAGCCGATTAACGGCCTCGATCCACAGGGTATTGCCGAGGTCAGGGAAACCCTCGAAAAGCTCAGGGACGAAAAGAAAATCACAATTATGATTTCAAGCCATATCCTCGACGAGCTCGGAAAGCTCGCGGATTCCTACGGAATCATCAACAACGGCGAGTTGATTGACGAGTTCACAAACGAGGAGCTCGAACAGCGCTGCGGCAGGTATGTTACGGTTCACACCAACGACAACGCCAAGGCGGTTGAGATGATAAAGTCGATGGGTATCAGCGACGTCGATATCAAGGGCGACACAATCAGAATTAACGAATGTCTTGACCAAACCGCCGAGATTAACAAAATGCTCGTTAACGGCGGACTTGAGGTGAATGAAATTCATAAAACAAACATTTCGCTTGAGGATTACTACCTCAGCCTTACAGGGGGAAAGAGAAAATGATGAATTTGATAAAAATGGAGTGCTACAAACTGAGAACTTCAAAGCTGTTTATGATATTGCTCGCGGTAGCTTTTGCGGCTAATTTACTCTTTTCGCTTGGCGCGCAAATGCTTCCCAAGCTGTTCGTGCCAAATATGCCGGTTGAGGCAACACCGCTGTCGTCCGTGCTCGCTCAGCCGTTCGGGCTTTCGCTTTTGATGATAATCGTTTTTGTTTCGGCGGTTTCTTTTATGTCGCTTGATTACTCGGGCGGATTTATCAAGAACATCGCCGGACAGGTTGGCGACAGAGGAAAAATCGTAATCGCAAAGTTCATCGCCGTAGGAATTCACAATCTGATTTTCTTTATCGTAGGCGTAATTTCAAGCCTTCTCGGCACTTTAATCGCAGGTCAGATTACCGCTGACGCGGCGGTTATGAGCGGAATTCTCACGCTTTTGCTTAAGTGGTTTTTATCAATGGCGCTCTGCTCGATTTTGCTTTTCTTTGCGGTGGGCATAAGGAACAAAACCCTCGCCACAATCATCGGCGTTGTGCTTTCACTAAACGCGCTTTCGCTGGCGTATTTGGGCGTCAACACACTTGTAGCAAACGTGTTTAAGATAAACGATTTTGATTTCGGCAGCTTTATGCCCGACGCGCTTATGAACAGCGTAAGCGTTGTAAACAACGAGCTCGTAGTAAACGCTATTGTTGTGGGCGCGGCGTTCATCGCGGTATTTGTAATTTTGACATATATCACCTTCAAAAAGCGTGACGTAAAATAAATAACAAAACGCGGCGTCAGACGACGCCGCAATAATTTTTTAAAAGTATTTTTAGAAGTTACGGAATTTGTTAGGGTTTTGTCATAGTGCGTGTGCTAAAATATACACAGTTCAATCAAAGGAGGAATAAAAATGATTAAGCTTTTAATACTCTCGATTGGAGCAGCGGCAGTTGCCGCCTCAGCTGCAAAGGCAGTTACAGAAAAAAGCATTAAACCGAAAAAGGACAGCTCAGGGCTGCCCGAACAGAACACTTCCTCGCAGGTTCAGATTTTTGACGAACCGGTTGCAAAGGAGTATGACGCTGATTATATGTTTATATAATCAAACTGAGTTTTATATCCTTGACAGAGGGATTTCCGGATTATAATAGAGAAAAATGAACAACAAATGCCGCGACGATTACCGCCGCGGTTTTGTTGTTTGATTAAATCTCGCCCTTTATCCTCAGCCCGAGGAGCACAAGGTCTTGCGTGTTAATCTTTCCGTCAAGGTTAAAATCCGCCGCCTTGCTCCGGCAAGGGGAAAGCGTGATTTTTTCGATAATCGCGTCCATCAAATCAACCAAATCGGAGCGGTTGAGCGTACCCGTACCGTTGACGTCGCCCCGTATCGCAACCGGATATTTTGTGCCGCCGATAAGCGCGTAATATCCTGTTTTCAGCTTGCCCGAGGTGATTTTGTTTCCGTCAAAATCGTAAAGCTCTGCGATTTCGGGAAACTTCTCCTTTGCCTGAGTAACGGTAATTTCCGCGTCAATTCCCACTGCAACTCCGTCGGAAATTTTGAGGTTCGAGCTTTTTGAACCGCTTTGGGAAGCTTGCGGATTGCTTTTAATTTGACTTGCATTGAACGTTGTGCAGCGGTTGTCGGTTCCTAGCACAGCCGCGGTCTGTCCTGCGGCGCACATCAGCTTTGCCGAGCTTACGCTTACATCTCCGCCCGTAAAGCTCAGGGTGTTTCCGCACAGCTTAAAGGAATTTTGGCTGGTCCTCACAGCGTAATCGCAGCGCGGATATTCGACATCGCCGCTGCCGAGCGAAACAAGTCTGCCGCCGCTTGTGAGAATATAACCGCAGCCTGCGTCGGAAAAATCCGTGTACGCTTCAAGGTCGGCGCATTTTGTTTTGCTGCCGCCCGAAAGCCTGAAAATTTCGCCCGAAACGGAACGCGCATAGGCGTTTGAGCCGTTGAAGAACAGGCGGTCAACTCCTTTGGAAAAAGTATATGAATAAAGCGCCTTGCCGCTGAAATTATAGCTTTTCACGTACGGATATGAATTGCTCTTTTGCAGAATAAAAATCTCGCTTCCCGATACCGCAAACGAACGGTTGGAGATACTTTCCGAGCCGGTAATTGTAACGTAATCGCACGCGCCGCTGTCCATATTCATACGTACAATTTTATAACAGTTGTTGCCGTCAAAAAGCGCATAAGCGTTACTCTCGTCGTGGCAGACCGCCCTTATACAACCGTCTGTGTTGACATAACGAAGATTTGCTGTCGGAACAGCCCTTGCAGAGTATAGCGTGGTGTTTGTGTATCCGTAAAAATAGGCGTTATTCCTGCCGCTGTAAGTGTAAATATATTTACAGTTGCCGAGCTCGCTGAACAAAGCGGTGCTGTCCGCCCATGCAGCGCCGATAAAAAATGAAGCCGGACATAAAAGAATGAGTATAATGCAAATAAACCGTTTAGTCATATTATCTCCACTGTCGAAATTTGATGATTTTTGGTTAATTTTGATTAAGTAGACTTATATTTTGCGAGGATATTTTTCGCAAGACAAGGCGGAGGACGCGGCAAGGCTGTCGCCTTGCAAGGACAACAACGCAGTATTGCGGAAAAAAGACCGCAAAGATTGTCTACTTTTTATTAGGTATTAGTATTATAATAAAAAACTCAGCTAAACCAAATGGAATAGCTGAGTGATTTTTACTGTATGTAAACTATCGCGGTTTTTCTGAACGCATTTGCAATCCTCGTAACCGCCGAGTAAATCAGGCTTATGCAGTAGCCGTAAACCAAGATGTCCTCTCTTTGGAAGAACAGACCTGCGACAATCAAACCGATTGCAAGCAAAACCGTAATAACTCCGGTTGTCATCTTGAAGCGCCAGTTTGCAGCGCCGTTGCTTTTCGCCTCGAACGAGCGGAGAATATCAATTATTCCCGTAAAAATAAAGATAAATATAAGGTAAATGAGAACGATAATTCGCGATAAAGCAGCCGCTGAAACCAAGAACAGCGCTAAGTCCAGCACGATAATCGCCCTGTACAGCGTGGCTTTTCCTCCGACCATATGCCGTGACATAGTAAAGTAAAACCACAAAAGCCTGAAGCCGTAGGCGAACATCGAAACGGTCAAAATCAGTACTACAATACCGAGGCTGTTCTCGGGAAGAAGTATCATCAACAGGGCGAGTAAAATCATAAACACGCCGAGAATTACATCCCTTATCCGCTTAAATTTACTCATGTTCACCCTCCTTTACAAGCTTTCTGTATGCTCTTATGCCGTGAAAGCCCTTCTTTTTGTAGTCAATGGAGTATCCGGCAAGCTTGTTGCCCGAGCTGTAAATTTTATTGGTGACCATACTCTTTTGGGCGAGAGCGCCGATAATAAATTTGCCGAGGAAGGTGCCGTCCTTCTGCTTTTCGTCGGCGTTTGAATATTCCGCGATATATTTTTCGCGGTCAAATTCCTCGACCTTTTCTCCCGAAAGCTTTTCTCCGAGAGCTCTCCAGTCCTCTGCCGAGCTGAGCTGACGCTTGTTTATAATCGCGTCAATCTCGTCCTCGATATCCGCTATTGCCTCAAATTCGTAGCGGTTAAGCTCGAATTCATCATACACTCCGCGCAGGTATTTAAGCGCGTAGAGCATTTGACAAAACGCATAGCGGTAATCGTGCGGATTGTCCTTTACGGTTTCCTCGTAATTTCCCCACGCGGTCAGGTAGCGGTACTTTATAAAGCTGTAGTCCGGCAGGTGGCCTGCTCTGCCGTGACCGAGGTTCATAATCGAGTTTTCGCTCGACGTGCCCAGACTGCTCGTGTATATGCTATTGTCGAGGTTGTCGGGCTGTGAAGCGCTGTGCCTGAACGTGATTTTACGTTCGGTGCCGTCGGGCATAATCTCATAAAAACGGTTGTACGGGCTGTTGATTACAAGCGACGGCGTGCCTGCAAAATATGTGTGCGCCCAGGTGTCGCAGAGCACATGCATAGCTATTCCCATCGCCTGCAGGCTTTTGTTTTTTGCAAGCCTTACGGTGTGTCCGAGCAGCTCGCTGTTTGTACCGCAAATCAGGCGGTACTTGTTTTTGTAACGCTTTGAGCAGTGCTTTGCGGCAGGCTCGGCGTACAAATCCTTTGGCAGAAAATGGAACGACGCCCAAATCCTCGTGATGTCCTGCAATCCTACAATGTCGGTGTTAGCGTCCATAAGCTCAAGGTTGAGCTGGGTTGTCGCGGCGGCAAGCGGCGCCTTTATCCTCGACAGCATTGTTTTGGTGCACATATCCACAAAGCAGTTGCTGTAGGCTATGTCAAGGCTGTCGCGGTGATTATAGCCTGCGAGTATTGCCGCGCAGTAGGTGGCGTAGTAGTGAAAATCAGAGTTCATAACCCACCTCCATAATCCTTTTATGCCTGCGGATTTTACGCAGCTTTATCGAGTTTATCATTACCTCAAGCATAAAGAATGCCGATGTCGCGTCGATAATCATGGTGATAATAATCGTAAGTATATTTTCGCCGAAAAGCAGCGAAACCGTCTCTAAAATTATTATCAGGATATGAAAAAACAGAAGAAATCCGTTGACGATAAGGTACACAACGGACTTTTTCTTTCCCTTGCCCTCGGCGCGCGCCGATAAACCGACATAACAGAACAATGCCGATATAATTGCGACAGCTATAATCGCTATAATTGTAACCGGCAGCCTTACTCCTTCGTTTATGTTGTCGTCGTATTCAATACCTAAAAATACAGTGGTGAGAAAAAATTTTATAAACGTCCACAAGCCGAAGAACATCAGTCCTGTTCCGGTGGTTATTAAATTAATCTCAATTTTGTTTTTTATCGCGCTCATAACAACCCCCTGTTTCAGAGATAATCATATAAATTAAGTATATCACAAGCCGAAAAAATCCGCAATATTCAAAATGTAGAAAGGCTCTGTATCCGTTGCTGAATACAGAGCCTTGAAATTTAGTTTTTTAGCGCCTGCAAGGGTGCGGGAATTCTGCCGCCGCGGTTGATGAACACGTCGGGAGAGCCTTCCCTCACCGGCATAACCGGACCTGCGCCGAGCAGTCCGCCGAATTCGAGCATATCTCCTGCTTTTTTGCCGATTGCAGGAATAAGGCGCACGGCGGTTGTCTTGGTGTTGACCATACCGATTGCCGCCTCGTCAGCGATAATCGCTGAGATTTTCTCGGCGGAAATGTCGCCGGGAACAACAATCATATCAAGTCCTACCGAGCATACCGCGGTCATCGACTCAAGCTTTGTAATGTCGAGCCTGCCGCTCTTTGCCGCGGCAATCATTCCTGCGTCCTCGGATACGGGGATAAACGCTCCGCTCAGTCCGCCCACGTGGCTTGACGCCATTACGCCGCCCTTTTTAACGGCGTCGTTGAGCAGCGCGAGAGCAGCGGTTGTGCCGTGACAGCCGCAGGTTTCAAGTCCCATTTCCTCGAGAATATAAGCTACGCTGTCGCCCACGGCAGGGGTGGGAGCGAGAGATAAATCGACAATGCCAAACGGTACGCAGAGCCTCTTGCTCGCTTCCTTTGCGACGAGCTGTCCCATTCTTGTAATCTTAAACGCGGTGCGCTTTACCAAATCCGCGATTTCGGTGATGTCTTTTCCGCCGCCGTTTTTCGCGAGAGCCGCCCTTACAACGCCTGGGCCCGATACGCCGACGTTGATTACCGTGTCGGCTTCACCAACCCCGTGAAAAGCGCCTGCCATAAACGGATTGTCCTCGGGAGCGTTGCAGAACACAACGAGCTTCGCCGCGCCTATGCAGTTCCTGTCTGCGGTCAGCTCAGCGGCGCGCTTAACGGTCTTGCCCATCATTCTTACGGCGTCCATATTAATGCCTGCCTTGGTTGAGCCGATATTTACGGACGAGCAGACAAAGTCGGTTTCGCTGAGCGCCTGCGGAATACTCTCGATAAGCGCGTAGTCGCCGCTTGCAAAGCCCTTTTGAACAAGCGCGGAATATCCGCCGATAAAGTTAACGCCCAATTCCTTTGCCGCCTTGTCGAGCGCGTAGGCAAACTTAACAACATTCTTGCTCTGGCACGGAGCGGCAACCATACCTATCGGCGTAACCGAAATTCTCTTGTGAATAATCGGAATACCGTACTCGTGCTCGATATCCTCGCCTGTCTTTACCAAATCGCCTGCACTGCGGCAGATTTTGTCATAAACCTTTGTACAAGCCTTGTCGATGTCCTCGTCAAGGCAGTCGAGCAGCGAAATACCCATCGTGATTGTCCTCACGTCAAGGTTTTCGTTGTCGATCATATTTATGGTTTCAAGTATATCCTTGGTTTCAAGCATAAATATATCCCCTTAAAATCCCATTTAAATCTTATGCATACTGTTAAAGATGTCCTCGTGCATCACGTGAATTTTGGTGTTGGTAGCTTCGCCTACCTTGTCGAGATTGTCGCGCAGCTCGTCAAGTCCGACGGTTGACTTGTCAATTTCAACAAGCATAATCATCGCGAACATATCCTGCAAAACGCTCTGAGTTACCTCAACAATGTTAACGCTCGCCTGAGCGCAAGCGTCCGAAACCTTTGCCAAAATACCAACAGTATCCTTGCCTATTACGGTAATAACAGCTTTCATTACGACCTCCGTATAATCGCGGAACACCGCGTAGTAACCATTCTTTATCCATATTATTATACTATCTTTGCGCGTTAAAGTAAAGAAGTAATTTTGCGCGGCGGCAAAGTCGGCGGGTATTTATTGACTTTTCAGGCGAATTGGAGTACAATCTAATATGTATAACTATAATAAAGAAAAGGAGGTCTGCGATTTGTTCAATTTCGACGTTATATTTGATATAGGCGTTGTCGGACTGAGAATACTTATGCCGATTTACGCGATATTTATTGTGTATCAGTGCTACGCCGCAATGCGTCGCCGCAGACGTTCCGAAAAACCGCTTGTAACCCTGTTCAATACCGAGACGGGAGAAAAAACTCCCGTTGTGCTCTGGGAAAACTCAATCGGACGCGGTAAAGCGAACGACATTACGGTTAACGATCCGACCGTTTCGCGTAACCACTGTGTTTTGCTCAGGCGAAGCGAGGGCTGGTTTGTAACCGACGTCGGCTCCACCGCAGGCACTTACGTAAACGGCGAGCCTGCCGACGAGAGAACAAGGGTACTCGTAGACGACGTAATCAGCGTGGGCAACACGCGCTTTCAGCTCCTCAGGGGCGACGAATACGAGGAAGAGGTTCGCTCAAGCTGGTTTTTTAAGAAGGTAAGCAACAAGCCTGCCATCAAGGCGTGGAAGCTAATGCTTATGGTAACGCTGTTCCATCTGTTTATGAGCATCGAGGCGATGTTCTGGAACGACGGTACAAATCTGTATTCTCCGCTCGTAATGTTCGGCGCTCTCGCCGCGGCAGAATGGGGATTTTTCTCCGTTTCGTACTTTATTTTAAGGCGAACAAGCTTTGAACTCGAAGCGCTCGCGCTGTTCTTAACGGGAATCGGCGTCATACTGCTTGTGCGGCAGGTCGAACGCTCGGCGTATGTCCAGCTAATCGCCGCCGTGGTCGGAATGGTAATATTCTGCATAATTATCAAGCTGATAGAAAACCCCGATAAAATCAACAAATTCAGACTTCCGCTTATGATAATCGCCGTGCTGCTGCTTTTGACGAGCATAGTTTTCGGTAAGGTGACAAAGGGCGCGGCAAACTGGATTTACATCGGCTTTATCTCACTGCAGCCGTCCGAGCTTGTAAAGGTAATTTACATAGCGATCGGCGCAAGCGCGCTCGATGTCTTGCAGACCAAGCGGAACTTGATTGAGTTCATCATCTTCTCGGTAATCTGTGTAGGACTTTTGGCGCTTATGGGCGACTTCGGAACGGCGCTCATATTCTTTGTAACCTTCCTGCTCATCGCGTTTATGCGTTCGGGCGATTTCAAAACAATTATTCTGGCGCTTGCCGCGGCGGTGTTCGGCGTAACGATTGTACTGCGATTCAAGCCGTACGTAGCCGACCGCTTTAAGGCTTGGCGTCACGCTTGGCAGTATGCTCAGGCTGAGGGCTATCAGCAGGTTCACGTGCTGACCTTTATAGCCAGCGGCGGACTGTTCGGCGTAGGCATAGGCAACGGATTTTTGAAACAGGTTGCCGCGTCGGAAAGCGACCTCGTGTTCGGCGTTGTAGCCGAGGAGATGGGCGTAATCGTCGCCATCACCCTCGCACTTGCCGTTGCGCTTTTGGTAATTTACGCAAGGGCAATCACCACGCGAAGCCGCAGCACCTTCTACTCAATCTCCGCAGGCTGTGCCGCAGGACTTCTTGTTGTCCAGCTCTCGCTCAATATCTTCGGCGCGACGGACATCCTGCCCCTCACCGGCGTAACCTTCCCGTTTATCAGCTGCGGCGGCTCGAGCATAATGTCATGCTGGGGACTGCTCGCCTACATCAAGGCGGCTGACGAGCGCACTTACTCATTAAAACGCTGAGCGTTTTAGAAATTGATAATTGAAAATTGATAATTGATAATTTTCTCGGGCGGAACAGCCGCCCAAAATCCCCTAACAGAAAGGGTGAATGTTTTTGAAGCGAATACTTCGCCGGAGCACGCTGATATTAATTCTCGCGCTTGCTTTTATCGGCGGAATCGGATTTTTTACCGTAGAGCTTGTTATGAACGCCGACGACTGGGCAAACCAGCCGTATAACGCTCATATCTCGGGCAACGGCGGCCTTGAACAGGCAGGCGCGGTCTTTGACCGTAACGGCGTTGCACTTGCTCAAACGGCAGACAACAACAGAAACTACAATGAAAATTTAAGCATAAGAAAGGCTTTGCTCCACACCGTTGGAGATAACAGCCTGAATATTTCAACAGCCGTGCAGAGCAAATACCGCTCTCAGCTTACCGGCTACAACCTGATTTGGGGACTGAATATGCCCCAGTCGCTCAGGGCGTCGCACGACATAACACTGACGGTTGACGCAAAGGCGTGCGCTGCGGCTTATGACGTTTTGGCGTCATACGATAAAAAGGGCGCGTGCGTGGTTTACAACTACAAGACCGGCGAGGTTATCTGCTCGGTCAGCACACCGGGCTATGATCCTCAGAATCCGCCCGACATCACTCCCGAGAACGAGAGCGAGTACGACGGCGTTTATCTCGACAACGTTGTGTCGTCATCGTACATTCCCGGTTCAATCTTTAAGCTTGTAACCGCCGCAGCGGCAATCGAGAATATTCCCGATTTGTACCGGCGCACTTGGGAGTGCTACGGCAGCGAGGAAATCGGCGGAAGCGACATCACCTGCGTTGAAAACCACGGAACAATTAATTTCCAAGAGGCTATGGCTCATTCCTGCAACATAGTTTTCGCAGAGCTTGCGGTTGAGCTCGGCGCGGAAAAAATGACCGCCGCTGCCGAGAAAATCGGAATCAACGCAAGCTTTGAATTCGACGATATCAAGACCGCCAAGGGACACTACGACGTGTCAAAGGCGGATAAAAACCAGCTCGCGTGGTCGGGCGTAGGCCAGTATAACGACGCCGTAAACCCCATGCAGATGGCGGTTATCTGCGGAGCGATCGCGAACGGCGGAAAGTCCGTAAACCCGACCTACATCAAGAGCGGAACGGGCGACTTGATGAAGCTTATCGGTCTTAACAAAGGCGAGAGCAAGGAGCTTTTCAACGCCTCGACCGCCCAAAAGCTCGGAGAGGTTATGCGCTACACAATCACCGATTACTACGGCGACAACCTGTTCGGCAACCTTTCGGTTTGCGCAAAGACCGGTACCGGCGAGGTGGGCAACGACAAAAAGCCTAACGCCTGGATGGTCGGCTATTCTCAGGATCAGGACTGTCCGCTGGCATTTGCGTGCGTAGTAGAGGACGCAGGCTTCGGCTTTGAGTACGCAGGGCCTGTCGCTCAGGCGGCTATGAAAGCTTCCGCGGAAGCGTTAAGAGGTAAAAAATAACTTTATATAGAACACAGCACAGAAAGGATATATTTTACTATGGCGATGAATTTCTTAAAAGCAATGTTCGGCAACTACAGCAAGCGCGAGGTTAAGCGCGTTCAGCCGATTTGCGACAAGGTGCTCGCGCTCGAGGACAAGTATGCTCAAATGAGCGAGAGCGAGCTTAAAAACCAGACCGTCCTTCTCAAGGAAAGACTTGCAAACGGCGAAACTCTCGATGATATTCTTCCCGACGCATTTGCCGCATGCCGCGAGGCGAGCTGGCGTGTGCTCGGAATGAAGCACTTCCCCGTACAGGTAATCGGCGGAATTGTCCTTCACCAGGGACGTATTGCCGAGATGAAAACCGGTGAAGGTAAAACCTTGGTTGCTACCCTTCCGGCGTACCTCAACGCCCTCACAGGCGAAGGCGTACACATCGTAACCGTCAACGACTACCTTGCACGCCGTGACTCCGAGTGGATGGGCAAGCTCTACAAATATATGGGACTTTCCGTCGGTCTGATTACCCACGACCTCGAAAATTCACTCAGAAAAGAAGCCTACGCCGCAGACATCACCTACGGCACAAACAATGAGCTCGGCTTTGACTACCTGCGTGACAACATGGTTGTTTACAAGGAGCAAAAGGTTCAGCGCGGACACTCCTTCGGTATCGTCGATGAGGTTGACTCAATCCTCATAGATGAGGCGAGAACTCCGCTTATTATCTCGGGTAAGGGCGACAAATCTACCGACTTGTACGAAAAGGCTGACGGCTTCGCAAAGACCTTGAAGCTCCAGCGCTTTACCGAGCTCGACTCCAAGGAGGATATGGAGGAATACTACGCCGAGAACGGAATTGATTACGTTGTAGACGAAAAGCAAAAGACCGCTACCCTCACCCAGAACGGTGTTAAAAAGGCAGAGGAATACTTCGGTATCGAAAACCTCACCGATCCCGACAACCTCACGCTTCAGCACCACATCAATCAGGCGATTAAGGCGAACGGCGTTATGAAGCTCGACGTTGACTACGTTGTTAAGGACGACGAGGTTATCATCGTAGATGAATTTACCGGCCGTCTTATGTACGGCAGACGCTTTAATGAAGGTCTGCACCAGGCGATTGAGGCAAAGGAGGGCGTTAAGGTTCAGAGCGAGAGCAAAACCCTCGCGACAATCACCTTCCAGAACTACTTCCGTCTTTACAAAAAGCTCTCGGGTATGACCGGTACAGGTGAGACCGAATCCGAGGAATTCCAGGAAATCTACAAGCTCGACGTTGTAGAAATCCCCACCAACAAGCCTGTAATCCGTAAGGATTTGCCCGACGCAGTGTTCAAGACCGAGCGCGGAAAGTTCAACGCCGTTATCGACCAGATCGCCGAGGCTCACGAGAAAGGACAGCCGGTGCTTGTCGGCACAATCTCAATCGAAAAATCAGAGCTTCTCTCAAAAATGCTCAAGCGCAGAGGTATCGCTCACAACGTGCTCAACGCTAAGCACCACGAGAAAGAGGCAGAAATCATCGCCCAGGCAGGTAAGTTCGGCGCGGTAACGATTGCGACCAACATGGCAGGCCGTGGTACGGATATTATCCTCGGCGGTAACGCCGAGTACATGGCGAAGGCGTCAATGCGCAAGCAGGGATATCCCGAGGAGCTTATCGAGGAAGCAACAGGCTACGCCGAGACAGATAACGAGGAGATTTTGGAAGCGCGTAAAACCTTCCGTGAGCTCAACGAAAAATATAAGGATGAAATCAAGGACGAGGCAGACCGCGTGCGCGAAGCCGGCGGACTTATGATTATCGGCACAGAGCGACACGAGTCGCGCCGTATTGACAACCAGCTCCGCGGACGTTCGGGACGTCAGGGCGATCCCGGTGTCAGCCGCTTCTTCCTGTCGACCGAGGACGACCTTATGCGTTTGTTCGGCGGCGACAGAATGAAGGCTATGATGGACCGTATGAACGTCGAGGAGGACGCGCCTATCGAGAACAAAATGCTCTCGAGCATTATCGAAAGCTCGCAGGAGAAGGTCGAGCTGCGCAACTTCGGAATTCGTAAAGACGTACTCCAGTACGACGACGTTCTCAACCGCCAGCGTGAGATTATCTACGGTCAGCGCGACCAGGTATTAAGCGGCGAGGATCTCCACGAAACCGTTATCAAGATGGTAACCGATTCTATCGACACCTCAATCAAGCACTACCTGCCCGAAGGTCCCCGCGAAAACTGGAACTACCAGAGCCTTATCGAGTACTACAGGGGCTGGGTAATTACCGACGAGGAAAAGTACAAGCTCACAACCGACGAGCTCGAGGGTATGGAGGCTGAGGAAATCGGTCAGCATATCGTAGACGACGCTCTCGCTATCTTCAAGGCGAATGAGGAGCTCCTTCCTGCCGAGACGATCCGCGAGATGGAGCGCGTATACCTGCTCAAAGCGGTTGACACTCACTGGATGGATCACATCGACGCTATGGATCAGCTCAAATCAGGTATCCGCCTGCGCTCATACGGCCAGCACGATCCTGTTGTAGAGTACCGTCTTGAGGGCTTCGATATGTTCGACGAGATGATCGAGAACATCCGCGAGGACACAATGAAGATGATGCTCATTATGCCCAAGCGCGTATATGAAATTCAGAAGCGCCAGGAGGCAATCGAGGCCGCGCGCAAGGCTGCCGAAAAGCAGGCTGCCGCCGCTCATCAGGTAATGCTCAGCAACGGCGAGGAAAAGCCCAAGGAGAACCCTGTTCAGGCTGCCCTTAAGCGCGAGCAGGTCGCAAAGCCCACCCGGACCTCGGGCGACGGAACAGACACCGCGAACAAAACCGTCCGCAAGGGTAAAAAGATAGGACGTAACGATCCCTGCCCCTGCGGAAGCGGAAAGAAATATAAAAAGTGCTGCGGACGCGACGCTTAAATAGAGTTTAGAGTTAAGAGTTTAGAGTTGAGATTATCTCGATTCTAAACTCTTTATATTTAAAAAAGCGAGAGCTGAGAAGAATTCTCAGCTCTCTAAAATTATAATTTTTGATGAATTAATATATACCCTGAACGGTGACCTCGCCCGAATAAACCGAGCAAATGCTGCCGTCGGACAGCATAACCTTTAGCTCGCCGTTTTCGGCAACGCCTACAGCCATACCGTTGATTTTTCGCGAACCTCTGGTAAAGGTTATCCCCTTGCCGATGGTCGCGCAAAGGTCGCTGTACTCCTCTAAGGCGGTCTGCGACAGGCGCAGGTTGTTGCTCAAAAGCTCCTTTTCAAGGCAGGTCAAAATTTTGGCGAGAAGGCGGTTTTTGTCGTAATGTCTGCCGGTTTCGAGCAAAATCGAAGTTGCTTTATATTCAATTTCCTCGGGGAAAACCGCCTGGTCGATATTCACGCCGATACCGGTGATTATGTACTCAACCGCGTCGAACTCCGCCGCCATCTCGGTGAGTATTCCGACAATCTTTTTCTTGCCGACAATAATGTCGTTCGGCCACTTAATGCGGCAGTCAAGTCCGGTTGTCTCGCGCAGAGCCCTGCACACCGCAAGACCTGCCAAGGGGGTTACCGCCGCAACGCCGCCGGGCGCCATCTTGGGACGGAGCAGGAAGGAGAACGCGAGGTTTTCGTCGCGCTTGCTCTGCCAAACTCTGCCCATTCTGCCCTTGCCCTTTTTCTGTTCTCTCGTGGTAACAACAACGCCCTCGCGGCAGCCGTTGTTGCCGAGCTCCTTTAGGTAGTCGTTTGTGGAGTCAACCGAGTCCAGCACAATAACTTCTTTGCCTATAACTTCGGTGTGAAGCTCGTTTTTAATCGCCTCGGCGTTCAAAAACTCCGGCGGAGAAACAAGCTTGTAGCCCTTGTTCGGGGTGGAGGCGATTTCGTAGCCGCTCTCCTTTAGGGCGTTAACGCCCTTCCAGACAGCCTGACGCGACACTCCGAGTTCCTCGGCAAGCGCCTGCCCCGAAACATAGTCCTTTGAACTTAACAGGATTGAGAGAATTTTGCTTTTCATAAACAACCCGCCTTTGAAGCCAAATGGTTTATATAAATTACTTTGAAGATTTTCTGATTGCGTTGATAATTCTTACGATTACGGGGGCTAAAACCATATTAACGCCGAGCTCAACAAGGAAGTTAACGCCGGTGAGTCCGATAACCGCGAAGAAAAGAATGTCGGTGTCTCCTGCCCATACCTGCAAGGTTTCTCTGAAGAAAAGGAGCAGACCGATAATGAAAATGCCTGTGTTAACAATCGGAGCGCAGAACGCAGCCGCGATCGCTCCGAGGATCTGGTTCTTTTTGCTCAGCGCATTGTAAACCAAACCTGCCACAAAGCCCGCAAGCGAGCCCTTTAACATACAGAGCACAACGCACATAAACGGATTTGCGTTCCATACCATCGCACCGCCTGCGTCAGCGCCGATAACGCACATAATGATTACAACAACGCTGAATACCGCGCCGAGGTAAGCACCTGCGCCTTTGCCGAACAGTGCCGCGCCGATTACAATGGGAATTAACGCCAGCGTAATGGCGAAGGGCTTGGTGGGGAAGTAGGTCGTAATTACCTGCAGCACAACGATAATTGCTGTCAGAATCGCCAGTCCCACAAGCTTGAATGTCTTGCTCTGCTGTGTGTTTTTTGCTTTTGTCATTAAAAAAACCTCCTGCTGTTTCCCTGCTCATTTTCCGCAGGTGAAACGCAAATTTATTTACAAAAAGGCAAAGCCTTATTTGTATCTGTTTTTATTATTTTTTTGATATATGTTGTACAGTCCGTCGAGGATGATGTTCTCGTCGTAGGTGATCTCATGGCGGCAGCTGCATATAATCTTTTCCGCAAGTCCGCCTGTAGCGATGATTTTGCACTCCTTACCCTTTTCTTCGCAGAACTTGTCAATCAGTCCGTCGAGCATACAAGCGTTGCCGTAGGTCACCGCTGAGCGGATACAGTCTACGGTGTTGGTGCAAATCACGTTTTTCGGCGCGAGCAAATCAACCGACGGCAGCAGTGCTCCGTTTTGGGTTAAGGCGTCGAGCGAAATTCCAACGCCCGGGGCAATAACGCCGCCGTGATAGGCAAAGCTTTCGTCAACATACGCAATAACCGTCGCAGTGCCCATAAAAATCATAATCAACGGGCCGCCGTACTTTTTGAAAGCGCCTACGCAGCCGCATACGATGTCGCCGCCGAGGGTTTCGGGACGGTCGATTTTCAAATCCATTCCGGTTTTAAGTCCGGGGCCTACAACGTAGCTTTTAACTGCGGTGACAATTTTTATCGCGTCTTTTAAAGGCTGGGTTACCTTGGGTACAACCGAGCTGATTATGGATGCGTTAATAAGGTTTACGTCAATTCCGTAAACCTGAAAAAACGAGTGCAAAACAACGGCAAATTCGTCGCTGGTTTTTCGTGTATCGGTCGAAAATCTCATCTTGTGCCTGAGTTCCTCGCCGTCAAATAAACCGAGCTTTATATTTGTATTGCCGACATCGGCTGTAAGAAGCATAAAACAACCTCCGCAGTTAGCTTTTTGAATGTTATCATATAAAAATTATACCACAAATCTCAAATGTTTCAAGGATGTTATTAGGTATTTTACAACAATTTTCGATTATCATCAAATAATCGCAAAACATTTGTTGAATTTTTAACAATATGGTGTATAATATATTTAGCTACGTGCGTTTTGTGTTGCGAAATTTGTCGCAATAACAGCCGGCGTTTGAGGGGAGAATAAACGCTGAGCTCAAAAGCGCGCGGAAAGGATGGTTTTTTATGGATAGTTCAGAAATCAAGCAGCTGAAAATTCTTGCCGCAAAAGCAAGACAGGGAGCAATCCTCGGCACTTTTCACGCAAAATCAGGTCACCCGGGCGGCTCGCTCTCCGCGGCGGACATCTTCACCTACCTCTATTATAAGGAGATGAAGGTCGATCCGAAAAATCCGAAGTGGGAGGACAGAGACCGTTTTGTTCTGTCAAAGGGACACTGCTGCCCCAGCCTTTACGCTGTATTGGCGCTCAAGGGCTACTTTGACTGGGACGAGCTCACAAGGCTTCGTCACGTTGGCGCAATGCTCCAGGGACACCCCGATATGAAGAGAACTCCGGGCATTGATATGAGCACCGGCTCGCTCGGACAGGGCGTTTCCGCGGCTTGCGGAATGGCGCTCGCAGGAAAGCTTGACAACAAAGACTATCGCGTATATACAGTCCTCGGCGACGGCGAGGTTGAGGAAGGCCAGGTTTGGGAGGCGGCAATGTTCGCCGCTCACAACAAGCTCGACAACCTTGTGCTCTTTGTAGACCAGAACGGCCTGCAGATTGACGGCGCTGTTGAGGATGTAGCGGGTATTGAACCGCTCGACAAAAAGTTTGAAGCATTCGGCTTTGAGGTAATCAAGATTGACGGCCACGACTTTGAGCAGATTAAGTCCGCTCTCGACAAGGCGAGAACCGTCAAGGGCAAGCCCACGGCAATCCTTGCAAAGACCGTAAAGGGCAAGGGTGTGTCGTTTATGGAAAATCAGGTCGGCTGGCACGGCGTTGCTCCCAACAAGGAGCAGTACGAAGCCGCTACCGCCGAGCTTGAGGCTCAGATTAAGGAACTGGAGGGCGAGTGCTGATGGCTGAGATAATTAAGAAGGCGACAAGGGAGAGCTTCGGTGAAGCGCTCTGCGAGCTCGCTAAGGATAATAAAGATATCGTGGTGTTCGACGCCGACTTGGCGGCTGCCACAAAGACAAGCATTTTCCAAAAGGAATACGCCGACAGATTTTTTGACTGCGGTATCGCCGAGGGCAATATGATCGGCGTTGCGGCAGGTATGGCTGCGGCAGGCAAAATCCCCGTAGCGGCTTCGTTCGCTATGTTCGCAACAGGCAGAGCCTTTGAGCAAATCCGCAACTCGGTTGCTTATCCCGAGCTCAACGTTAAAATTGCAGGCAGCCACGCAGGTATCTCTACCGGCGAGGACGGCGCGACTCACCAGTGCGTTGAGGATATGGGCATTATGCGCGCGATCCCGGGTATGGTAGTTCTCAACCCTGCCGACCACTGGGAGATGAAGGCGGCTACAAAGGCGGCTATCGAGTACAACGGCCCTGTTTACATCAGACTCGGCAGACTTGCAATCGACAGCTTCAACGATCCCGAGACATACAGCTTTGAGCTCGGCAAGGGTATTACCCTTCACGAGGGCAGCGACGTTACCGTAATCGCGACAGGCCTTGTTGTTAACGAGGCGCTCAAGGCGGTTAAGGAGCTCGAGGCAGAGGGCATTAACGCAAGGCTTATCAATATCCACACCATCAAGCCGATTGACCGCGAGATTATCACCAAGGCGGCCAAGGAGACCGGCAGAATTATCACCGTTGAGGAGCATAACGTTGTAGGCGGCCTCGCCGACGCGGTATGTCAGGTCGTTGCCGAGGAGTGCCCCGTTAAGGTTACAAAAATCGGCGTTCAGGATACCTTCGGATTCAGCGGCCCGGCTTGGGAGCTTCTCGATAAATTCGGACTCACCCAGCCCCACATCGCAAAGGTTATCCGCGATGTTGTCGCTGAGAAAAAGTAAAATATAATAATCGCGAAAGCAGCCCGGACAATCGTCCGGGTTTTTCTTTCGCAAAAATATTGCTTTTTTGTCGAAATGTGATTATAATAAAATTTAGGCGTGATATTTTTGTTTTGTCGCCTGTATAATTGTAAAGTGAGTGTATATGATGATAGTTTTAATTATAATACTCTGGGTGTTGCTGGGTATTGTCGCGCTTTTTGCGGCGTACTTTTTGTTGATCGCCGTCAGCTCGCTCTTTGTAGATATGAACAGGGAGTATGACCGCGACAGCAAATATTTCCGCTGGCTGCTCAACAGCTCAACGGCGGTTGCGGTTAAGCTGATAAGAATTCACATCAAGGTCACGGGTAAAGAAAATTTGCCCAAGGGCAGGTTTTTGCTCGTCTGCAACCACCGCTCAAAGTTCGATCCGATACTTTCGTGGCATATCTTCGCAAAGGAAAATCTGTCGTTTATCTCAAAGCCGGAAAACTTCAAGGTTCCCATCTACGGCAGGATTATCCACCGCTGCTGCTTTATGCCGATTGACCGCGAAAATCCGCGCAACGCGATTAAAACCGTTAAGCGCGCGTCAAAGCTGATTACCGACGACGTCGCGAGCGTTGCGGTTTATCCCGAGGGTACGCGCAACTACGGCAAGGGGCTTTTGCCGTTCCACAACGCGATGTTCAAAATCGCGCAGAAGGCGAATGTCCCCGTGGTGGTTATGACCGTCAAGGGAACGTTTGAAATTCAAAAGAATTTTCCGCTTCACAAAAGCGTAGTTAATATGGACGTGGTCGGAGTTATTCCGGTTGAAACCGTAAAGTCGTTCAAAACAAACGAGCTCGGTGATATGGCGGCGGAGATGATGACCAAAAGACTTAAGGAGTTAGAAGGGGTGTAATGATGAAAACCTACGTGCTTTATAACAACAAATCGAACAACGGCAAGGGCGGCGGAACAGCCCGAAAGGTCGGGGATATCTGGAAGGACAAAGACCTTGTTTTTGTGGATGTATTCTCGATTGACGACTACAAGGAGTTTTTCAGCAAGCTGCAGCCCGACGATGAAATCTGCATTTGCGGCGGCGACGGCACGCTCAACCACTTTGTGAACGACGCAAATGACGCAGGCTTTGACAACAGCAAAAAGGTTTATTTTTACCCCACCGGCACGGGCAACGACTTCTTTAACGACCTCGGAAAAACCGCCGAGGACGGCCCTGTTGAGATTAATAAATACATTGTCAACCTTCCGACGGTTAAGGTTAACGGTGTGAAAAGACTTTTTGTCAACGGCATAGGCTACGGAATTGACGGCTACTGCTGCGAGGAAGGCGACCGTCAGCGTTCGAGCGACATAACCAAGGAAATCAACTACACCTCAATCGCTATTCAGGGACTTCTGTTCCACTACAAGCCCACCAACGCCGAAATTACCGTGGACGGTGTTACCCATAAGTACGAAAAGGTCTGGCTCGCGCCGACGATGAACGGCAGGTTTTACGGCGGCGGAATGATGGCGACCCAGTTTTCGGAATAGACTTTAATGCCGTTTAAAAGTTCCGTGTTCATCGGTGTCATCGTTATGGCAAGATCGATCAGACCTGCTTTCATTCTGTCGGTAAGATCGTCAACGGCGTGACATCCGCCGTTTCACAGACGAGCACGGACGCAAACGACGCCGATTATCCACAGATCGAAGGGATGCGGGAAACATGCTTCCGCACCGCTGCGGATTCCTTTGTGCTGCTCCGCAATGAAAACAGCGCTTTGCCGATCGATCCGGCAGCTTCTGTTACACTGTTCGGCTTTGCCGCAGCGAATCCCGTCTATCACGGCGGTTCC
>ONPH01000179.1 GCA_900319655.1 uncultured Eubacteriales bacterium | reverse complement strand
CAAAATCTCATCCTCGAGTTTTGAGCCAAGCCTCTTTATTTATACATTGAATTCTATATCAGCCTCATCATGGTCATTATCTGTAAAATTGCTTTTTTCGTGATATTTAAGCTTGAATTCAATTTTTTCGATTTTGTCAATGCCATTGTCTTTAAAATTGCTCTCAAACATTGTCATATTCGTTACTGTTTTGTCAGTTTTACTCTTAGTTTACGGCGATGAAGCATTTGCTGTTGATGAACCGTCAATATAAATTGAACACACGGAAAACGCCACTATTATAGTAAGCACACCTATGATTGATATTTCTTTTGCTTTCTTCATAATGACATTTCCTTGCGTTAATTATCTGTGTTTATCATTTTTTGATTCCGTCTAAAATAGTCTGTAGATTCTCTTTTTCTACACGAATACTATTTGCCGATGCGCCAGTCAGTGCAGTGATATCTTCTTCGGCGGCTATCAAGCCTTGGGCTTTTAAATAGTCCTCAAGAGTGCTGCCCTTGTTGTTCATCAAATATTCGTCAACATCCGCGGCGCTGAAACCATCCTTCAACGGATAAAAATACGCGCTGAGCTTAGCTTCAAGCTCGTTGGTAACTTCGGGTTTATAAAGACCTTCACCAGCCGGTAAGTCGATAAACTTTTTTGTTTTGAAGTATTCCGACATATCCGGGCATGCGCCCGTAAAATCTATGGCTTTGATATCAGAGTTTTCGTATTCGGTAAACGAATAGGTCATGCCCTCATATTCCTTAAGCTCGGATTCTGCCGTGATTTTCCATGAATCAAGCTCGTCAAGATTTGTCATAAACGTGTCGGCACTGCCGTTAAAGCGCATTTTTGTAATATACGCTTTTGAGCAGTAGGGAAGAAGCCTGCGGTAAATCATGCCGCCGCCTATAACCATTATATCGTCCGTATCAAATGACTTAAGCAGCTCAAGCGCCTGTTCAACACTTCGGCAGGCGACCGCGCCCGGAAATGCCGCTTCGCTCCTTGTCAGCACAATGTTAAGCCTGCCCGGAAGCGGACGGGCGTTTTTGAATGAGCGCAGCGTTTTTGAGCCCATTACAAGCACATGGCGCTGAGTTGTTTCTCTGAAAAAGCGCATATCGTCGGGGATAGAGGTCAGCAGATCGCCTTCTTTGCCGATTCCCCAATTCTCATCAACCGCTACAATAAGCTTCATATCGGCAACTCCTTAAACGGCAACGGGGATCTTATGCTTGAACTCGTGCGACTGATAGTCGATCAGCTCAAAATCATCCGTGGTAAAATCGTAAAAGTTTTTAACATCGGGGTTAATGCGGAACTTCGGCGCGGGATAGGGCGTAAGCTCCATTAAATCCTTAACATAGGGAACATGGCGGTCGTAGATGTGGGCGTCGGCGATCACGTGAAGCAGGGTCCCGGCCTCAAGTCCCGAAACCTGAGCGAACATATGTAAAAGAACCGCGTATTGGCACACGTTCCAGTTGTTGGCTACAAGCATGTCCTGCGAGCGCTGATTGAGTATCATGTTAAGCCTTTTGCCCGAAACATTGAGCGTTACGCTGTAAGCGCAGGGATAAAGATTCATTTCGGAAAGGTCGCTGTGATTGTAGATATTTGAGATTATGCGGCGCGACTCGGGATGGTGCTTTAAATCGTAGAGGATCCTGTCTACCTGGTCAAATTCGCCCTCGGGGTATTTGTGCTTTATTGAAAGCTGATATCCGTAGGCTTTTCCGATAGAGCCGTTTTCATCAGCCCATGAGTCCCAGATATGGCTGTTTAAGTCTTTAACATTGTTGGACTTCTTCTGCCAAATCCAGAGAAGCTCGTCAATGCAGCTCTTGAAATATGTTTTTCTGAGCGTCATAACAGGAAACTCTTTCTGCAAATCGTAGCGGTTAACAACGCCGAACGCCTTTGTTGTGTGAGCGGGCGTACCGTCCTCCCAGTGAGGGCGCACGTTGCAGTCAATATCCGAGAAGCCGTTAGTCAAAATCTCTTTGCAATTCGCCTTAAATACCTCATCTGCGTAACTCATATAAATCCCTGCTTTCCTGATTTTTATAAATTATACTTTTAATTTCAGCCCTTGTCAATAATTGAGTTTAATAAGCTGTAAGCAGCGGCGAAATGCCCGCTGTCATTTCCTTGTTCGCGTACGGAATATACTTAATCGCTTTGCCGCAGCCCATAATAACGCAGTCGGCGGCGTATTTGTGGACGCGCACCTTAAGTTTAGTAGCAAGGCTTATGAGCCGTGCCATACCTTCAAGCTTTGCAAGCCCTCCCGTCAGGATGATCCCGTCGGTGTATATGTCGCTGATAAGCTCGGGCGGCGTCTGTTCCAGAACATCGCGGACAGAGGCGGCTATGTCGCCGGCGATCTCCTCGATCGCTTCCTTTATTTCCTCGTTAGTAACGTCGGCGTAGCGGGGCAGGCCGCTCAGGGCGTCTCTGCCTTTCAGGCGGAAGGTCTTTGGCTCCGAGGGTGTAACTACGCAGCCGACAGCTTTTTTGCAGGCTTCAGCCATGTTTGTGCCGATTACGAGGTTGTATTTTTTGCGGACGTATTTTACTATCTCGTCGTCCATAGCGCCGCCCGCGCGCTTTACGCTTTTTGAAACCGCAAGTCCTCCCAGCGAGAGCACGCCGATATCTGCGGTTCCGCTGCCGATGTCTGCTATAAAGACTCCGTGAGGCGATGTTATATCCATTCC
>ONPH01000176.1 GCA_900319655.1 uncultured Eubacteriales bacterium | reverse complement strand
AATCGCCGCGGCAAGCACAACGGCTATGCGGATTACGTTCACCACAAAATTGAGCAGTGAAAGCTTGTCGCCGTCGTTTTCGAGCGTGAGGTTCTTTCTGATTTTCCGTGTTGCGATTTTAATGCCGATAAACACCAGCACCGTCACGGCAATCACCACGCCGCAGACAATAAGCTTAGGCACGGTCATATATTTTATAATATCGTTGAGTACGTTTGTTTCTTTTGTCAAATCCATAAAGTTAAGCCTCCATACGCTTTCCTCTGTAATACAACATAGCGAATACCCCGAAAACATACGCTGCGGAAATCGCTATATTCACGTACATATTCTCCCTGAATATCAGCATAAGCGCGGCAAAGCTAATCATCATTCCCGTCAGCACAAGGGCAAATTTGCGGTTAAAGCCGCAGCGCTTTTTCGCGTAAAATCCAAGCAGGAACATAAACGTAAAGCACAGCACAAACGAGCCTGTCAAAAACAGAGTTTTCGGGAAATTAGCGACCTCCTCGTCGCGCATAAATTCAAGCGCTACCGAGATATTGTTCAGCGCAAAAATCAAGAACACGTGAATAAGCATATACAGCGTGCCGTTGGTGGTTTTATCGCGGTCGATAATTCTGTTGTACAGAACGCCGTAGCTGAGCAGCAGCCCTACCACTATGAGGAACGCCATCAGCGAAAAATACAGGCTGTTCGGGGTGATTTTTCCGTCGAAGTACGACGAAATAACAATTATCATCTCGCCAAAGGTAAACACGATATACAGCATAGCGCGTTCGCTGAGGTGTCCGAAATCCACCGGAACGAGCATATTTGTCCTGCCCGAAAGCGCCGTGGCGGCAATACCGAAAATTACCGGAATGTACGTAAGCGAAATGCCCGTAAAGGCGTAAAACACCGTAATCGCGACAACGAGGAGCGCTTCGATAAGGATTATTCCGCCGCGCCTGTAGATTTGCTTTAACTCCCACGGAGCGGCTTTATGATGCCGCGCCTCGATAAAATGCTGCACTGCGATGTTAATCAAAATCAGCGCCCAAGCTATACAAAACCGGTAGCTGTTCTCCGTCCAGTTCGTCGAAATACCCGTGGACATATGGTACAGCAGGTACATATTCGTGAACAAAAAGACGTACTCTCTTACGCTGTTTCTGCCGTAGAGGTTGATGTAAAACGTGCTGAACATCCAAATTTGGATAATCGCGAGCGTGCAGAAAACATACGCCGAAAACGAGCCCAAGGTTGTAAAGCCGTTTTCAAAATTGTGCATAAGCGCGTTGTTTCTGCCGACTATGTAAACAAAAATCAGGTCGTATACCAGCTCGAGGTACTCAACCTTTTTCTCCTCTTTTCCGAAAAGCGTCATTCTATCACCCAATCAACATATCGTTACAATTATAATACCAAAATTTGAGACTTTTGTCCATACGGCAAATTAAAGGATGACTATCCGCACAAACGGAAAGTCATCCTTATTTTTAATCTTTAAACAGCTTTGCGGTAAGAACCGCCGCGGCAGCTACTCCCGAAACGGCGAGCAGTCCGCCTGCAAGCAGCTTGCGCACATACGGAACGTTGTAATCAAGCTCCGCGTAGGAAGGATTTATCATCCGCTTAAGCAGCGGAGAGAGCATCTTGCGCTGCTTGTGCAAAACGTCGTTTGACATATGCGGTTTATCGGAAATAACCAGCGAGGCGCGGTCATTTACGTCGTACGGCTTCCACTCGATTTCATCTGTGGAGGGATTGCCGGTACGTGCAAAGTTCGTCCACATCTGCATAACCGCGTCGGAAATGTCCTCATCGGCGCGTTCGCCTGTGTAAATGGTTTCCTCGAGGTTGCCGAAAACATAGGCAAGCTCAACGGCGTGGCACGCCTTTCGGTCAGGGATAGCGGACGGCACTGTCCAGTAATACATATACGCCTTGCCGCCGTTTTTGGAGTGCTCCTGCGCCTGATAAATCGCAGGCAGGCGGAACATCATCTCGTTGTAAAACTCTGAAACACGCCAAATATTCGGGCCTTCCAGGCTGTCGATAAACTTCTTTACGCGCCTTTTTCCCACGTAGCTCAGCGATTTCAAGTCGTTTTCGAACTTCACGGAGCTCGTAAAGCGGTAAAGCATCATTCCGCCGATTTCACCGATCCAGTAATTCATTTCGTCCGAATTTGTGCCTATCATAATATCCACGCCGGCGGACTCGCCGTTTTCGTACGGAAGATATGGATCGAGCGGAATAAGCTTGCCGTCGCGCTGCGGAAAGTTGTTGATATCGTTAACCGACTCGTTGACAAGCTTAAGCTCGGCCTCGGTCAGCGCCATCAAATCCTGCATAGATTCGGCACCTGCCGTCTTAAGCAGTTTTTCGGTGACAGTTTGGCACTGTTCCTTTGAGAAGGTCAGGGCAACCGAGCCGCTCTCGGCAATTACGCGCTTGAACAAGCCCTTTGCCTGCGGAATAATTGGGAGCAGCGAAACGCTTCCGCCGCCTGCCGACTCACCGAAAACCGTCACGTTTTCGGTATTGCCGCCGAACGCCCCTATATTCTTTTGAACCCAGCGCAGCGCCTCAATCTGGTCGAGCAGACCGAGGTTGGGCGAATCGGGAAAGTCCTCCCCTCCCTTTACGATGCTGAAATCCACAAAGCCCATCATACCTACGCGGTAGCCGACAGTCACCAGAATAATATCGCTCTGCTTGCCGACAAAGTTCGCGCCGTCGTAAATCGGATCCGCCGAGTCCTCGCCCTGCGGATAATAGGAAGCCTGCTCACTCGGCCATTCGGTTTGAATAGGAGATTTTCCGTTGTAGTACGCCTCAAAAACTCCGTCGCAGTCATCGACCGGCTGCGGAGCCTTCCAGCGCAAATTGCCTACGGGCGGCTTGGCAAAAGGTATGCCCTTGTACACAAGAGCCTTGCCTGCTCTGCCGCCGATAAAAGTTCCGTTTTTACAGTGAACGGCGAGTGATTCGTCGTACTCTCCTTCTACGGGGCTGTTAACCCCGTAGCGGTGACGAATCACAAGCCTGTCCTCGTTTTTAATTCCTAAATTCATCTTTTCTTTCTGAATATAGCAAAAATAGTTTCAAAGAATCCCTTGTTGCTCTTGTACTTTTCGCGCAGCTCGCCGATTGTAACATCGTTCTGCGAGTTGTGGGTAACAAGTCCCTGTGACACTCTGATGAAGAGGTCTTTGAACTCGTTCATACTCTCCTCCTCGTACAGGCTTGAGGTATAGTCCATCATCATTTCAAGACCGTCGCCGCCGTCGAGGATTTCCATATCGAGGATTGTCTGAGAGGCTGCCTGGTTCTGGCGGATGTCGATTGTCTCGACATTCATACCGTCCATACCGCCCATATCGCGGATATCCTGCTGATAGAGCAGATATGCGGCTTCGCTGCCCGTACCTGCCTGGTTGTTAAGGTCAACATACGGATAGCAGCTGTGCTCAATGCCCCTCTGAACCTGCTCGTGAACGTCAGCGAACAAGTCGCGCAGGGTCATATCCTCCTTAAAGCGGATACCCACCGGAAGCTCGCGGAACAGCAGTCCTACGGAGTTCATCGCGGTCAAATCCTCTCTGCCGTTGTAAATCCAGCAGAGCTTGATATCGTCTTTTTCATTATAAATTGAAATTGCAAGCGCGAGCGCGGAGATAAAGAACTCGTTGCGGCTGATACGATAGCGGCGCTCCATAGCCTTCATCTGAGGCTGTTCAATTCCGAGAGGAGCGAGCACCTCGCCCATCTCATTCTCGCGCGACTCGTGGTCGGTATCGGGGTAGCTTGACCATTCAACGCCCTCAAAGCGGTTCTCAAAGTACTTCTTGCTCTCCTGATAGAACTCAGTCTCCTGCTCGTCCTCGCGGTTCTGGAGAATCAGGTAATACAGGTCGGGATCGGGCTGCATACCCATAAACGCCTTGCCGACGTTCTGCATAAACAGCTTAAGCGATGTGCCGTCAAACAATGTGTGGTGAACGTCAAAGAAGATGTAGCCGTATTTTTCGGTCTCGAACACACGGCAGCGGTGCATACATCCGCCGATAATCTTAAACGGCTGAACAAGGTTATCCTTGATGTTATTAAACTCAAACTCGCTGAGCTTTTCTACGTGGATATCCTGCAGAACATCAGGCGTGTAGCGCTGAACAATGTCGCCGTCCTCGTTGAAATGGAAGGTTGTGAGCAGCGCGGGATGGTTGCGGATAGCGGTGTGCATAGCGTCAGCCATCTTCTGCATATCAAACGTATCCTTGTCCATTCTCATCATTGTAAAGAGGTTGTACATTGTGGACCTCGGAGTGTAGAGCTGATAGTCAACCATATAAAGCTGCTCAACGGTCAGCGGATGGTCGCGCTTCATTGAACGCGCGTTCTTTACCTCGGGAGCCTCGCCGTCGTCATTGGCGTGATTTGCCTCGTACAGCTCAGCGATTTTCTTAGGAGTTCTACCGCGGAAGATTTCGCTTG
>ONPH01000148.1 GCA_900319655.1 uncultured Eubacteriales bacterium | reverse complement strand
TCGGCAAGGCGTCAGCCTTACCTTGATTTATTTGTACAACCTGACGAAAAATCTTGCTGCGCAATCCGCACACCTGAATTATGCGGTATTGCCTTAAAAGGATATAAAATAATAATGATAAATAATGGAGGAAAATCAAGTGAAGAAGCTAATGTTGGGCAATGAAGCGATTGCCAGAGGACTTTACGAGGCCGGCGTTAAGCTTGTGTCGAGCTATCCCGGTACTCCTTCAACGGAAATCACTGAGTTTGCCGCAAAGTATGATGAAATTTACTGCGAGTGGGCTCCTAATGAAAAGGTAGCCACAGAGGTAGCCTTCGGCGCGTCTTTGCGCGGAGTAAGGTCTGCGTGCGCCATGAAGCACGTTGGTCTTAACGTGGCGGCGGACCCTCTGTTTACACTCTCATATACAGGCGTAAACGGCGGAATGGTTATCTTCGTAGCCGACGACCCTGCAATGCACTCGTCGCAGAACGAGCAGGATTCGCGCCATTACGCAATCGCTGCCAAGGTTCCTATGCTCGAGCCTGCGGATTCTGCCGAGGCAAAGGACTTTGTAAAGCTTGCTTTTGAAATATCCGAGGAATTCGACACTCCCGTTATCATCAGAATGTGCACCAGAATTGCTCACTCACAGAGCACTGTTGAGCTTTGCGACAGGGTAGAGCGCGAGCTTCCTGCGTACGAGAAAAATCCGCAGAAGTTCATTATGGCACCAGCAAACGCTATCCGCCGCCACCCGTTTGTTGAGGAGCGCACAAAGAAGCTCTCTCAGTACGGCGAGACCTCTCCTGTTAACCGCGTAGAGTACGGCGGAACAGAAAAGGGCATTATCTGCGCAGGCACTTGCTATCAGTATGTTAAGGAAGTTTTCGGTGACAGCGTATCGGTGCTTAAGCTCGGACTTGTTAATCCCCTTCCCGTCGATATTATCAAGGACTTCGCCTCAAAGGTTGACAAGCTCTATGTTATCGAGGAGCTCGACGGTATTATCGAGGGACACCTCAATTCTCTCGGAATTCCCTGCGTCGGCAAGGAGATGTTCTCACCCCTCGGCGAGTACAACCAGACCACAATCCGTGAGGCTTTCGGTATGGCTCAGCCCGAGTTTACCTCGGCTGATACCGCAGTTCCGGTTCGTCCTCCGGTAATGTGCGCAGGCTGTCCGCACCGCGGATTGTTCTACACACTTTCAAAGCACAAAATCACCTGCCTCGGAGATATCGGCTGTTACACACTCGGCTCAGCCGCTCCGCTTACCGCTCTCGACTCAACGCTCTGCATGGGCGCTTCCGTTTCGGGACTTCACGGCTTTAACAAGGCAGGCGGTAAGGAGACCGAGGGCAAGACCGTTTGCGTAATCGGCGACTCAACCTTTATGCACTCAGGCGTAACAGGCTTAATCAACATAGCTTACAACGCTTCAAATTCAACGGTTATCATCCTCGACAACTCAATTACCGGTATGACAGGCCATCAGCAGAACCCCACCACAGGCAAGAACATCAAGGGCGAGCCTGCGCTTGCCGTAAACCTCGAGGAACTCTGCAAATCAATCGGAATTGAGCGCGTAAGGGTAGTAGACCCCTACAATCTTAAGGAGTGCGAGGAGGCAATTATGGAGGAGCTCAGCGTTGAAGCTCCGAGCGTAATTATCTCGCGCAGACCTTGTATGCTCTTAAAATATGTCAAGGCAAAACCGCCCGTTAAGGTTAACAACGACAAGTGCGTAGGCTGCCGCCAGTGTATGAAGCTCGGCTGTCCCGCAATCAGCTTTAAGGACAAAAAGGCGGTTATCGACTTTACCCAGTGCGTAGGCTGCGACGTCTGCACACAGCTTTGCCGTGTAGGCGCAATCGAGAAAGGGGAGAGATAAATGGAAACTAAAAATGTTATGATCGTCGGCGTAGGCGGTCAGGGAAGTCTCCTCGCGAGCAAGCTGCTCGGCAAGCTGCTCACAGCCGAGGGCTACGACGTAAAGGTTAGTGAAGTTCACGGAATGAGCCAGCGCGGCGGTTCCGTAGTTACATATGTTCGTTTCGGTGACAAGGTATATTCTCCCGTAATCTCAAAGGGCGAGGCTGATTTTATCGTTTCGTTTGAGAAGATTGAGGCTGCGCGCTATGCCGACACCCTCAAAAAGGACGGCAAAATCGTAGTAAACTCACAGATGATTGACCCCATGCCGGTTATCACAGGCGCTGCCGAGTACCCCGAAAACGTGCTCGAGGAGCTCAAGGCAAAGGGAGTTTTTGTAGATGAAATCGACGCTCTCAGTCTTGCGCAGCAGGCTGGCAACGCAAAAAGCGTAAATATCGTACTTATGGGCAGACTTGCCAAGTACTTCCATATAGACTACGAAAAGTGGCTGGAAGCAATTAAGGTTTCGGTAAAGCCTCAGTTTGTTGACGTAAACCTGAAGGCTTTTGAATTGGGTTATAGATATTAAGCGGTAAAAACCGCGCAAAACCGAAATAGTAAATCATAAGGAGTGATTACAATGGGAAATTATTTTCAGCCCGAAATTGAGACCGCATCCCGCGAGGAAATCCTCTCAATTCAAAATGAAAAAATCGTCAAGCAGGTAAAGCATGCGTATGAGAACGTCAAGTATTACCGTGACCTGATGGACGAAAAGGGGGTAAAGCCCGAGGATATTAAGGGAGTAGACGACATCAAAAAGCTGCCGTTTTTATCCAAGGCGGATTTGCGCGAGGCATATCCCTACGGACTTTTGGGTACAGACCTCAAAAACTGCGTTAGAATCCAGTCAACCTCTGGTACAACAGGCAAGCGCGTTGTCGCTTTTTACACTCAGCATGACATCGACCTTTGGGAAGAGTGCTGCGCAAGAGCGATTGTAGCTGTCGGCGGTTCTGACGAGGACGTTGTTCAGGTTTGCTACGGCTACGGTCTGTTTACAGGCGGCGCAGGTCTCCACGGCGGTTCTCACAAGGTAGGAAGCCTTACGCTTCCCATGTCATCGGGCAACACCGAAAGACAGATTCAGTTTATGATGGACTTAGGCTCAACAATCCTCTGCTGTACTCCGTCATATGCCGCTTATATCGGCGAGACCTTGGCGGAACGCGGCTACAAGCCCGAGGATAACAAGCTCAAGGCAGGTATCTTCGGCGCTGAGCCCTGGACTGAGGAAATGCGCCATAGCATTGAGAAAAGCCTCGGCATCAAGGCTTACGACATCTACGGACTGACCGAAATCAGCGGACCGGGCGTTGCGTTTGAGTGCGAGGCTCAGAGCGGAATGCACATCAACGAGGACCACTTCTAT
>ONPH01000128.1 GCA_900319655.1 uncultured Eubacteriales bacterium | reverse complement strand
GACGTTTCCGCCCAAATCAACGTCGGCAGACTCCTCGGGAATAAACTTCGGCTCGGTCGTCATAATCGTCTTGCCTGCCGACGACTGCGGAAGCTCGTCAACGGTTCTGCGGTATACGCTCTCGTCGCGGATATTCGGCAGGACAATCAAGTCCATAAACCGCTTGATAAAGGTCGATTTTCCTGTGCGGACGGGGCCGACCACCCCGATATAGACGTCGCCGTCGGTACGGCGCGAAATATCCTGATAAACGTTTCTTTCCTCCATTGTCCTGCCTCCTAAGCCTTTGGTATCAACAGCATTTGCGGACTGTCGAGGGTTAATTCTTCAACCTGGTTTTCTTTTAACAGTGAATCAAGCGCGGTGTTGTGAGCCTTTGCGATTTCCCAGAGATTTTCTCCCTGAGCGGCGTAGTACAGCATAAGCGAGCAATTATCGGGCTTTACGGGCTTATCCTCGAGCACCTCTACTCCCGAAACCGCCTTTGTTACCTCGTTTTTGACCGCTCCACCCGTGATTTTCAGCTCACAGCGGATTTCTGCCGAGCTGTCGTCGGATAACCTGAAGCTGATTCCCGACGGTTCGGCGCGTAAAAAGTACATTGCGTTACAGCCTTGTGTGCTGTCGGGAACGTGCGAATAGTCGCAGGAGCGCTCGATAAATATGGGATAATTTTTGTCGTCAAGCGCGACAATGCAGAGGTTGATTTTGCCGCTGACCTCTACCGCGCCGTTTGACGGCTTGGAGTCTGTTGTCACGCTGTCGGAGTAAATATCGAGGATTTTTGAAATTTTTCCGTCGTCAAGGCTCGCGGTCAGCTTTTCGATATAGCTTTCGGAGACAGGGTTTACCTCGCCAATACTTTTGAGCTTTTCAAACTGCGGAACGGACGCGAATTCGGTGGAGTACGCGTCGATGATAAGCTCCTTGTTCTCGATATTATAGCCCTCGGCGGTCAGGCAAAGCTTAGCGTCAAGCGCAACGGCAGGCTTGTCGGACAGCATATCGTTTTTAAGGCGGATGTCGTAGCTCATCACGTCGCAGCCGAGCAGGTTGCGCGTGTTCTCGTCAATGCCCTCGCAGTCGGCAATACGGCTGAACGGCAGAATATAATCGAGCTTTGCGGTCTCGCCGCTCTCAACGTCGGTCAGGTAGAAAAGCTTAAGGTTCAGCTCTCCGCTGACCATCAGCTTGCCTGTGACAGCCTTTACATCTGTAACGGCGGCGGTGACCTTAGAATATAAAATCCCCTCAATACGCGGCTTGTCAGCGACCGAGATTTCCTCGCTTACGGTGAACTGCTCCTGACAAAACGCCGTTAAATCGGCAAAGTCCATTTTCTTTGTCAAAAGCTCCAGCGAGCCGTCGGCAGGCGTAAAGAGCGTGGTTTTTTGAGTTGTCAGCACCTTGACATACAGTGAAAAAGCGCCGTGTATAACAAGCCTGCGCGGACTGAGTGCGCGGCAGTTTATGTACTCGGGCTTGGTTTTGGTAATTACGGCGAAGTTATCCGAGGTATCGCGGACGGAAAAGCTCTGGGAAAAATTAACGCTTTGCTCGCAGCAGCGAATCGTTTTGTGTTCGCTCTCGACATACAGCACGCCTACGGAACAACTGCCTTCGATTTGAAGCTGACCTCCCGAAAGGGATTTTGTCTGAATTTGAGGAACGAGGGTACATTTTAAGATTTTTTCGATATCCGGACAATAATCGGGCAAGGTCAAATCTACATCGGCAAGCTGTTCGGCAACCGTATCGAGCACCGTAACGGGCAGGCAGAATGATCGGCTATCCGAATTAAACTCCATATTTATCTCTCCTTTTTGGTTTATGTAATAAGTATATTTGGGAGAGTGGTAAAATATGACAACCCGGAGCTTTCTCCGGGCTGTTTATTACTTATATTCACCGATTATTATTACTTCATACGGAACCATGCGCGATGATGTGTCGTTAAAATAAAAATCAATATTTGTTTTGCTGTAGCGGTTGATAACAGCGGTTTTCATTATTCCGTTTTCATCCAAGCCTACCGCTCTGTTATTGTCGCGTAAAACTCCGTAAATGCTGAATTCAAGCGATTTTTCCGTTGTGTTTTCAAAGCACAGAGAATACTTATCTCCCGAAACATAGCTTTGAGAGCTTATGTAACTTACGCCGCCGCTTTCAGGTAAGGCGGTGCAGGCTGAAAACAACAGAGCTATAGAAAATAAATATACGCCGATTAATAATCTTTTCATAATCACATCACTTAAACATAAAATATAAATTCTCAAAAAACGGCACAAACATGCTCTTTTTTATTATCTCGCCTTTGGCGTTATAGAATACTACGGCAAGCGTCTTTCCGTCAAGCTCCTTTGCGTTGTCAAAGGTGTATGACAAAATAACCGTTCCGTTTTTACCCGTTTGCTTTTTCGCAAGTCTGCTTTCGCTGAACAAGCCGCTGTCCCCTATTACATTTCCGTCGCTGTCCTCCAAACGACAGTAGATATTACCGTCCGCAAGCTCAGGCGTAACGGAAGTCTCGACATAACACCTTTTCTCTCCCTGAGGAGCACTCGAGGTCTGAGTTAAACCTTCAACACACGGCACTGTCACAGGTTCGGTTTTTTCGGAGTTTTCAGATTGCGTCGTGCTTTCCGTGGATTTATCTTTTGGTTCGGTTGCTTTTGGAATTTGTTTTTTACTGTTACCGTTTTCAAAAGTATCTGCTTTATTTTCGGCAGGCTCAATGCTTGTAGTTGACTGCCTGATTTCAAGGGATGATTTTTCAGTGGATATTTCGGTTAACGCTTCCGTATTTCCGGACATTTCGGAAACGGTGGTTTCAACAGCCTTATAAATATTTTCAGGTTTTTCAGGCTCGGGATTTGTCAGGTTGATTTCGTTATTAAAGCCGAACATTACCGTTAATGTCACCGCCGCGGCGATTACCACACACGCTGCTATTGCCGCCGCGTAGCGATAAAACTTAAACTTTGGGGCGGCTTTGGGCTTTTTTGAGGGGATTTCGAGCGCTTTGTTGAGCCAGCTTTCGGGAACGCTGAATTTTTTTAACTCGTCAAATTTAAATTCATCCAAGCTTAATCACCTCCGTAAATTTTCTTTAACGCTTCTCTGCCGCGTTTAAGTCTGGTTTTTACGGTGTTTTCGTTAAGTTTGAGGATTTCGGCAATCTCCTTTACCCTGTACTGCTCGATGTAGTATAGGTAGAGCACGTCGCGGTACTTTTGAGGGGTTTTTAAAAGTGCCCACGACATATCGCCGGAATCCTCAGAAAACTGTATCGCCCTGCCCTTTAAGCTGTCGAGGGGGATCATACGCCGGTTATCGCGCAAAAGCAGCTTACATTCGTTGATGGAAACGCGGATAAGCCAGGCTTTGAGGTGATCTTCATTGGAAAACTGAGGGGACTGTGCAAAGAGCTTCATAAACACATTTTGGTAGCAGTCCTCGGCGTCGGCGTAGTTTTGCAGCCGCATTACACACACGCCTGCGACTGTATGAGAATATTTTTGCACCGTCTGATTATACGTCAAGCCTGCAAACAGCTTTTCCGGCATTTTATCACCCCTCACTAATAACATACATTAAAAGTCGTTTTGGTTTCATTTATTTTGAAAAATTTTTATTTTTCTGTTATGGAAAACTTGCGCTACAGGAAACGCCAACCCCTCCGTCATTTTGCGAGCAAAATGACACCTCCCCTAAAACGCTTCGCGTATCAGGGGAGGTTTTTGGTTATTTAACTCATAACTCTTAACTCATAACTAACAAAGAGCTCCCATCCTTTCGGTCAGCAGCTCACTGTTAATTGTTAATCTTTAATTGTTAATTGACTTAGAAATGGTCAATCATTTCTGCTGCGAACTGCTGATCATCTCTGCGGCGCGCCTCTGAACCAAGGTCGCGTCGGAAACCGATATAATACCGTCGCTGTTAACGTCGCCTAGCATTACGTCTGAGCCCTTAATCTCGGTGCTCTTTGTAACGGTAACGCCTGAAACGGTCTGAGCGGTGCCGTTGTCAACGGGATATTTGTTTGAGTTAGCGTATCTTACGCCGAGAATTTCAAGATTGAAGTTGGTCGTGGTTGTGCCCGAGCCCAAAATCTTGAAGGTCGCGGAAACAAAGTCCTTCTCGGTGGTGAAATTAGCAAAGCTGAGGGTGTAGAAGTTGCCCTTGACAAGTCCGGGAGTGTTCTCCTCGCACGCAAAGCCTTCAACGTTGGGCATTGCGGCAGAGACGAATTTGAGCTTTGTGGTGTCGTAGCTCATATTCCACTGAGCGTTTACGAGCGGAGCTGTTGACTTGAGCTTGTAGTTTACGGTAACAAACTGCTCGCCGTTGCTGTTTGTAAAGGTCTTTGCCGGGAAGAAGTTTGAATTTGCGTTAAGCGTGAGCTTTTCTGTGGGAGCAGGGGTAGGTGTGGGAGTAGGTGTTACTCCGCCGCCGAGAGCGCCGATTCTCGCAAAGTCGGAAGTGATTACGTCCACGTCCTCTTTCTCCTTGGAGGTGCTCGGGTCGGATGAATATGAGCCTGTTGCGTTGTTGAGCATTGTGTCGTCGTAAGGAATGCAGTCTAGTCCCGACTCTCCGCGTGTAGCTACGAGCATTGCGCCGATTCCGTTTGTGCTAAGATAGCTTGCGTCGATTCCGAGGGTTGAGAGCGGAATCTTAATCTCATAGAATGAGTCATATGTAGTCTTATGAGTTCCCGATGAACTCTTGAAGGTCTTATAATCTACCCAACCTGCGTTATCATCGTAGATGTCGGAGGTTTTCTTTGAACCGTTAAGGCCGTAGATGTGGCTGCAGATGTTTGTCTCTGCCATCTTATAGGCAATTCCGTTTTTAGAGAATTCCTTGCAGCCTGTGGTGAAGTTTGTATTACCGTTTGCGTCAACCGCTGTGAACATAGCAGGTGTGCCGAGACCGGGCTTGCCGCTCATATAGAGCAGGTCGTCAACGTGGGTGTCAAACTGAACGCCCATCTTCTGTCCCCAGATTGAGTTGCCGTCGGTGTTCTTGTTAGACATCGAGGTGCTTGATGGGTCTACGCTGAGAGCGAGAATAAGGGGAACGTCAAGAACACGTCCGCCGTCGGACAGAGGTCCGTCGCCTTCTCTTGCCCATGTGTCGGTGGTGTTAACCATCTGCCAGCCGATGTAGGGGTTGGTGCTGTCCCACGCTCCGAAAAGCGCGTATGTATCGAGCACGCAGTTCTCGTGGCCGCCCTTAAACTGGTTTGCAACGTCCTAAGCCGCGCCCTGGGCGATGAGCATACTCTCGTCCCAGTCGGCAGCGCTGCCGTCGATTGTAATTGTTTTCTGAACGCCTACCTTGCCGCCGGGGTTAGTGGCATAGTAGGTCGGCGCGAGCGTGCCTGTTGAGGCAAAGGCTGTGAATGATACCGAGGCTACGGCAATCAGCATTGCTGCAACAAGGAATACGCTGATAACTTTTTTGTCATTTTCATCGTTAATCAATCCTCCTGTTTTTTAGCGGTTGGTTTCCGCATATATTCCCGATTTTATTATATCTGTTTTTTTGATAAAACTCAATAATATTTTTCGGTTGAATTTTCATTTTGTCACTTTGCACATTTGGAAGATAGATTATTTAGCAATTATT
>ONPH01000036.1 GCA_900319655.1 uncultured Eubacteriales bacterium | reverse complement strand
ATTCGCTCTGTCACAGAGCTGATAAACCGGCTCGCCTGTTTCGACGTCGGTGCAAACAACGTAAAACGGCGTTTTGTCGGCGTTATAACGCTCCCTGTCAAACTTATCGAGCTCGTTGGGCACGGTGTGGTAGCAGAACATCGCGTTGAACAGATTACCTGTGTTTAGCAGCGACTGCACGCTGCAGTAGCGCTTGTCGTTTGCGAAGCGCTTGTTGTAGCGGATAACCCTGCCGATTTGCTTTGACTTGTAGTTAACGCCGAACGCCGCGCCTGCCGAAACGCCGACAATCGCGTCAAACTCCGCGCCGTACTCCATCAGCACGTCCATTACCCCCGCGGTGAAAAGTCCGCGCATTGCTCCGCCTTCAAGTACCAATCCTATATTCATAATTATTCATCCTTATCTGTATTTTCTGTCAAAATAATAGCATATTTATTCCGCTTTGTAAATATATAAATAATATACAAATTACCGCTCTGACATTTTACAAAACGGCAAAAGCATTATTGGAAATCTACAAAAAAGTTAACATTTAGTTGTAAGAATATACTAACAGCCTTTAACTCCTATTTTGCTTTTTGGTGGTTGCTACAAAGATATACGGATTTTATTGACACCTGAATTTTTATAATCTATAATCAAAGTGGTAGAAATACTAATTTAAATTACTTTAATAAGGGGTAACAATTATGGCATTTTGTAAACATTGCGGAAATCAGCTGCCTGATGACGCTGCTTTTTGCTCAAACTGCGGTACTTCCGTAGATAACGCTCAGCAGACCGGACAGCAGAATGATCAGCAAAACGCGCAGCAGGCAGATCAGCAGCCTGTTCAGCAAAATACGCAGCAGGCACCTCAGCAGCCTGTTCAGCCCGAGGTTATGAATTCCGACGGCACAGTGCTCCCTTCTGATAAGGGACTTGCATGGCTCGCGTATATTCCGTGGGCGCCTGTATTTTTGGTTCCGCTTTTCGTAAGAAAAACATCGGAATACTGCAAGTTCCACGTAAAGCAGGGCGCTACCCTTTGGGCGGTAGGCGTTGCTTATGAGATTGTGAAGTCTATCCTCCTCGCGATTATCAACGCGATTTTCCCGGGACGTTACGGCTTTTATGTTTATCACCACAGCGTGGTTTACAACATTTTCAACTTCATTTTCTGGGCAGGCTCTGTATTCCTTCTCGTTCTCGCTATTATCGGCATTGTTTACGCCGCTACCGGCAAGAAAAAGGAGCTGCCGCTCATCAGCAAAATTCCGTGGATCGGAATGTTGCTTGATAAAATCTACGCTGCAATCAATAAATAATTCCGCAAAAGAATTAAGGAGAGCTTAGGCTCTCCTTTTTTTATTCCGCAATTATTTTCCACTGCTCATATAATCTGTCCATCGAAAACGCCGCGTTTGCAGGGCTGGTGGACGGCAGCTTTACTGCCTCGATTTTCGTCTGCGGATAAATGTACCTCATATACATTTTGTGCGACAGCGCGCCGTTGCAGAAGATTTGCGTTACCTTGCTGTTATTTATTATTACGCTCAAATCGTTCGGCACGACGTCCTTTACCGAGCTGTCGGACGAGCCCGTGATTACGCAGGACTGTATTGAATCCCACAGCGCGAGGTTGTGCCGTAAAATCAGCGCGGATTTTTCCTCGACGGTAGTTGGGATTTCATCGTCAAAAATCAGCGGCAAAAGCTTCCAAAAGCGATTTTGCGGATGACCGTAAAAGAACATCGCTTCCCTTGATTTTACCGACGGAAAGCTGCCCAAAATCAACTTTTCGGAGTTTTCGTCAAACAGCGGCGGAATCGGGTGGATAATTCTGCTTGTCTCCATTATTTCTTATCCTTTTTATCGAGCTTTTTGATATAGGCAAAGGTCTTTTCCTCGCCTTCGTCGCGCAGCATTTCAAGCCATTTGCACAGCAGCGCCTCGGTGTTGGGGTGCATACGGTTTTTGCCCTTAATCCTCAGGTAGTAGGTGTAAGGGTGTTCGTCGGTGTAGCTGTCCTTGTTGTAAATTTTACTCGCAGCAACCCTGTCGCAGAACATCTCAACCACGTAGCGTATCGGCATTTCGACATTTTCAATGCTCCTTGTCTTTGGGTTGTAGTCGTTCCAGTACTCGTAGTGGTGGCGGTTTCTGCCCTTGTGGTGAAGCCAAGCTGCGGAGTAGCCGTAAAGCTCGCGCTCCTTTTCATTAGGACTGCGCGTGCCCTGATAGTACTTCGCCCCGGGAATAAACTCGATAGGGCTGTATTTCGACAAATCGTGCCTTAAGCCCTGCCATAAAATTCCTGCCTTTGCGCAGTGGGCGATAACCTTGTGCCTGTGATTTGTAATTGTAATAAAGTGCTTAATCGGATGGAACATAAAATCACCGTATAATATAATCTTAATATATTGTAACATACTTTTTGCTATTTTTAAATATCCCTTGCCATTTTCCGAAAAAAATGATACAATAAACTGAAAAGGTTAAAATTCTGTAATCTTTTAAATCGTTTCATACGATAAAAAGTAAAATTCCAGAGGTAAGTTATGAAAAAACCATTTGCGCTGGCGGTATGCCCGCAGGGCAATTCGCAGATTATTCCATCCCCGAAGGGCTGCGACGACCTTGTGACAGAGTGGAAAAGCTCGAATAACAGTATTGTCAGCGTTGACAGCGGCGGCAGGGCGGACGCTCTTGCCGAGGGCACGGCAAGGCTAACCGCTAAGCTCTCAACAGGGCAGTCAGCGGAATATGAAATTACTGTTTCCAAAGCGGCGCAGCAGGCAGAGCCGTATAAATTCTCAACCGCGATTATCGCGAACGAGGATATCAGGAAGAAAAACTACGACGAAATCGCCGTAGAGGACGAGTTCAAGCTGTACGAAATCCACGTCAACCGCACTCAGAGCGTTGTTACGGTTTACACCTACGACGATAAAGGCAATTTCACCGTTCCCGTCAGGGCGATGTTGTGCTCCTGCGGTATGAACAAATCGACGATTACCGGCGAGTTTGAAATTTACTTTAAGTCCGAATGGCACGCGCTGTACAACAACGTTTACGGTCAGTACATCAGCGGAATTACCGGCGACTTCCTGTTCCACAGCGTTCCCTACGCCGAGATGGAAAACAAGGCTTCGCTTGAGATTGAGGAGTTTAACAAGCTCGGCGGAGAGGCTTCCCTCGGATGCGTTCGAATGGCTGTTGACGATACCGAGTGGATTTACGACAACTGCCCAATCGGCACAAAGGTCAAGATTTACGACAGCAACACTCCCGAGCCGCTCGGCAGACCTGCCGCAATCCGCATTAACGGCAAGGGCTTGGGCTGGGATCCCACCGACATCACGGACGGAAACCCATACAACAGCAGGCTTCCGAAGATTACCGGCGCGCAGGATATCACTATTGATACTGATACCGAATATTCGCCCAAAACCGGCATTAAGGCTTACGACACCTGCGGTATGGATATAACCGAAAAACTCGAAATTACCGGCAATGTGGTATCTTCAAGACCTGGCAAGTACAAGGTGACCTACTCAGTCACCGACGCGCTTAACCGCAGCAATAAAATTGATATATGGGTAACGGTGAAGAACAATGACTGAAAAAGAAAAAATCTTTAATAAATAAAAGTAAAACCAAAAAAGACCGCTTGTCAGCGGTCTTTTTTGGATTTAGAAGTTTTGAAATTAACGTGAAAACGTGGGATTAGTGTGATTGATTGAAATTGTGAAATTTAGTGTGTTTGGTAGTGTGTTGTTATCATTATTAATTTAATCAAAACTTTTCAATATACTTTCCCAATAAGCTGTGTTTTAGCCAACCTCAGCACATGCTGTGTCGCCGAAGCAGTTAAATCTGAACAGCTTGCTCTCGTCACGAACGTTTTCGCAGTAAACGCTTGCCTCTGCAATTTTGCCGCCTTCAATCAGTTTTGTAAGACCGACCAGCTGGCAAAGCTTACTTTTGAGGTTGAGCCTGTCGCCCTCGTTTGTCACGAGAAATACGTTGCCCTCGCAGGTATCAAGCACGGCGAGGAACTCAGCAACATCAATGTTGTGAAGATTAAGAATTGGTGTCATAAATATTCCTCCTTATCTTTCTGATTAACTCGTAAGGAGCTAACCGATATGTGCGCCATTTACCATTTGGCAATAATGATCATCATATCGACATTTAATATTCAGTTGTTACCCGAGTAAGTACGGTGAATAGCCGACAGTCAAGCGGACTATTGACTTGACAATTATTATTATACTCCAAAAATCGAAAAAGTCAACAAAAAACAGCCCTGTGCTTTGGTCGAATTGCTAAAATGATGTCAATAATGTACAAACTATGACTAAAGAAATTATGCAAACCTCACAACGAAATATTTCCAAACAATTACAATGCGACAGGTTTGTTACCTTTGTATGAGCATTTTTCACAACTAATTTTTGCAAAATTCAAAAACAAAGTGTGATTTGCCAAACTTTATTTTAAATCGCGTTTTTGGCGGTACAAAAGCGTTTTATTGTTGAGATTTACAAACAAATGTGGTAAAATAAGTATAAATTAAGGATAGGGGAGAACATTATGCTGAATGATTTTTATAAACAGTTCAAAAGCGGAACGGATATCCGAGGCGTTGCTGTTGAAGGCGTCGAGGGGCAGAGCGTTAATCTGACCAATGAAGTTGTCGCTGATATGGCGGACGGCTTTGTGCTTTGGCTCTCAAAAAAGGTGGGCAAGCCTGCGGATGAGCTTAAAATTTCCGTCGGCAGAGACAGCCGTATTTCAGGCCCCCATATTATGGAAGTTGTGACAGACCGCTTTGTACGCGCAGGCGCTGATGTGCTCTGCTGCGGACTCGCGTCAACTCCGTCTATGTTTATGACGACGGTTGATTTAGCCTGCGACGGTGCACTGCAAATCACCGCGAGCCATCATCCCTTTAACCGCAACGGCTTAAAGTTCTTTACGCGCGGCGGCGGACTTGAGGGCAGCGATATCGAGGCAATTTTGCAGTACGCTCAGGACGGCGCTCATCCCGACGAGAGCGAAAAAGGCTCAAAAACCAATTATGATTATATGACTGACTACGCAAACGGACTTTGCGATAAAATTAAAAAGGAAGTTAACGCGGACGACTACGACCATCCGCTTAAGGGCTTTAAGATTGTAGTTGACGCAGGCAACGGCGCAGGCGGTTTTTACGCCGACAAGGTGCTCGCTGTTTTGGGAGCGGACACCACCGGCAGCCGTTACCTTGAACCCGACGGAATGTTCCCTAACCATGTGCCCAACCCCGAGGACAGCGTTGCAATGGCTTCAATTTGCGAGGCTGTGCGCGAGAATAACGCCGACTTGGGCGTAATCTTCGACACCGACGTTGACCGCGGCGGCGCTGTTGACAGCAAGGGCAACGAGATTAACCGTAACCGCCTTGTGGCTGTTGCGGCGGCAATCGCGCTTGAGGGCAACGACGGCGGAACCGTTGTCACCGACTCGATCACCTCGAGCGGACTAAAGGAGTTTATCGAGAACGGTTTGGGCGGCAAGCATTACCGCTACCGCAGGGGCTATAAGAACGTTATTGACAAGGCGCTCGAGCTCAACGAACAAGGCATTAACTGTCCTCTCGCAATCGAGACCTCGGGACACGCCGCAATGAGGGAGAATTATTTCCTCGACGACGGCGCGTACCTCTGCACCAAAATTATCATCAAGGCGGCTCAGCTCAGGCAGCAGGGCAGAGAGCTTGACGAGCTCACCGCAAGCCTTAAAGAACCGCTCGAAAGCCGAGAAATCCGCTACAAAATCACCGAAAAGGATTTCAGAGCCTGCGGCGAAAGGATAATCAACGACCTCACAGCCTATGCAGAGGCTAAGGACGGCTGGAACGTTGCCGACGACAACCGCGAGGGAATCCGCGTTTCGTTCGACAAAGACCACGGCGACGGCTGGTTCTTGCTCAGACTTTCGGTACACGACCCGATTATGCCGCTCAATATCGAGAGCGACAGCGAGGGCGGAGTTGATATAATTCTTAATTCGTTAAAAGAATTTTTACAGACCGTCAACGGCTTGGAAATTTAAGATAAAATCAAACGGGGCATCGCATTCTTAATGCGACAGCCCCACTTTCACGTAATTTGTTTGGAGATGTAGTTTAATTGGACGTACTGTCAATATTTAAGGATATTGCGATTATCGTAATTTTCGCGAAAGCGTTTGGTCTTTTGGCGCGCAAGCTGAAAGCTCCGCAGGTTGTCGGTGAGATTATCGCCGGACTTTTAATCGGCCCGAGCGTGCTCGGAATTGTAAAGCTCAACGACTTTTTAAGCATATGCGCCGAAATCGGCGTGGTTCTGCTGATGTTCTCGGCAGGCTTGGGAACGGATTTGAAGGCACTGATGAAAACCGGCCCAAAGGCTCTCGCAATCGCCTGCGCCGGCGTAGCCGTGCCGCTTGCCGGCGGAACGTTGCTGTATATGGCGATTTACGGCTTTGCGCCGTGGGGCTCCGAAAAATTCTTCACCGCCTTGTTTATCGGCGTAATTATGACCGCGACGAGCGTCAGCATTACCGTTGAGGCTCTAAAGGAGATGGGCAAACTCAAAACCGAGCTCGGCACAACTATCCTCAGCGCGGCGATTATCGACGACGTAATCGGAATTTTGGTGCTCACCTTTGTAATCGGATTTAAAAACCCCGAGTCAAAGCCGCTTTGGGTACTGCTCAGCACGCTGGCGTTCTTCGCCTTGGCGATTATCGTCGGCTTTGTAATCTACAAGGTGTTCAAAATTATCGACAAGCGCTATCCCCACACAAGGCGAATCCCGATTTTGGCACTGGCGCTGTGCTTTAGCTTCGCCTTTATCGCGGAAAAATGGTTTGGAATTGCCGACATCACCGGCGCTTACGTCGCCGGAATTGTGCTGTCACGCCTGCACGACTCGAACTATATCGAGGAAAAAATGGACATCAATTCATATATGATTTTCGGCCCGATTTTCTTTGCGAGTATCGGCTTAAAGACGAGTATTCAGGGCTTTTCGCTCGATTTGCTGTGGTTCTCGATAGGATTTGTGCTTGTCGCGCTGGTGTCGAAGATAATCGGCTGCGGAGCCGCGTCGCGGCTGTGCGGCTTTAGGGGCAGCGATCCGCTTAAAATCGGCGTGGGAATGATGACCCGCGGCGAGGTCGCGCTGATAGTAGCGCAAAAGGGACTGTCCAGCGGAATGATAAGCTCGGTCTACTTCACCGCGGTAATTCTGCTGATTATTGTGTCGAGCATTATCACCCCGATTATACTTAAACTTATATTCGCGCGTGACGAAAAACGCGGAATTGCAAAAACATAAAAATAACGCTGTCATCGGCTTGGCCTTTGACAGCGTTTTTGTTTAATGATGGTGATGATGGTCGTGGTCGTGGTGATGACCGAGCGACGCCATTTTTTCCTTTACCTTAATTTCGCGGATGGCGTAGATGTAGTCGAGCAAAACCTGCTTAAAATCCGCGGTTGCGACTTCAAGCTCTCTGTCGTCGGTATCGTTCGTGATTTTGCAGGTATCTTTGCCGATTTCAAGCGAGAAGGCGTTGCCCGAAAAGCTCTCGCTCTGCGACATATTCAAATCGACCTCATTTACGAGCGATAAAAGCTCGCGGCGGAAGCTCCTCTCCGCAAGTAAAAATTCGTTCAAAAGCGAGTAGCTTTCGTCCTCAAAGACAACCACAGGCACAATGCGCTTGCCCTGCATTGCTTTAATCTCATATTTTAACATAATCAGTCTCCTTCATAAACAGGGTAGGCGGTGGTGATTTGCTTGCTCTTGTTCATATACATATCAATTTCAAGGTCGCCGCTGTAGCCTATCCACAGCTCTCCCTGAGGATTGTCGGGATTTTTCAGCGCGTCGTCATAGGCGGTGTTAATCGCGTCTACAACCTGCTGGGGAGTCCAGCTCTCGGGGTAAAACGAGCTAAAGCCGTTCTTTTTAACTCCGCTGACCTCTACCTTTCCCGTGAAAACGCCGTTTCCGTCGGTCTTTGAGCGCGTTCCGTCAATGATTTTTCCCTTGCTGTCAGTCACCATCGAGTAGTGATAGCCTGTCGCCTTGCCCTTGCTGTTAATCGTGCCGTCAAAGATGTGCTCAAGCGTGTTTTTAGCGAAGTGTTCGGTGTTTTTAAGCTTCTTGATGTCCGCCATTGTGTAGGTCTGCTTGTCGCTCTTTGAGCTTTGCGCGCTGCTCTGCGAGCTCTGAACGGACGAGGTAATATCGTAGCTGCTGCCGCTTACGTCGGTGACTTTTAGCTTTGCTCCCGAACAGCCTGCCGCAAGCGCGATAAGTCCTACGGCTAATGCGGCTGACAGAATTCTTTTAATCAGTTTCAAATATCTCAGCTCCCAACGGGTAAAATAACTATAGGCAATACCGTACAATTCAGGTGTGCGGATTGCGCCGTAAGATTTTTCGTCAGGATGTACAAATAAATTGAGGTAAGGCTGACGCCTTGCCGAGATTTTTTGGGCAAGCTGACGGAATAATATTCAAGCAAGGCGTGCACCGCAAATTGTGCGGTGTTGCCTATAATCAGTATAGCATAATAAAATTACGCTGTAAAGAAAAAGGTATTGACAATTCAAATTCGATTTGGTACGATTAAATTGTAATCAATATAAATTAACAGCAAAGGAGAATCCCTATGTATGATATTATTATAATCGGCGCAGGCCCTGCAGGAATGACTGCGGCTATCTATTCAAGACGCGCTTCAAAAAGCGTGCTCGTGCTCGAGGCTTCGGCTTACGGCGGACAGATTATCAACACTCCCGATATTGAAAATTACCCGGTCGCGGCTCATATCTCGGGCTTTGACTTCGCGACAAACGTGTACAATCAGGCAACAGCCTTGGGCGCGGAGTTCAAGTTTGAAAAGGCGACGGAGATTGTCGATAACGGCGGTACAAAAACCGTAAAAACCCCTCGCGGAGAGTACGAGGCGAGGGCTGTGATTATCGCGACAGGCTCCGAGAACCGCAAGCTCGGCGCTGAGGATGAGGACAAGCTAATCGGCAGGGGAATTTCCTACTGTGCGACCTGCGACGGCGCGTTTTTTAGGAACAAGGACGTCGCGGTTGTCGGTGGCGGCAACACCGCACTCGAGGACGCGCTATACCTTGCCGACATCGCAAAAACCGTCTACCTAATCCACCGCCGCGATACCTTCAGGGGCGAGAACGCCACGGTTGATAAGCTGAGTGAAAGAGAGAACGTAAAGTTCGTGTACAACAGCGTTGTCAAAAAGCTGATTGCCAACAAGCGCCTGACCGCCATTGAGGCTGAAAACAAGCAGGGTGAAACCCAAACGATAGAAGTCAGCGGACTGTTCGTCGCGGTCGGCAGAATTCCCGAGACGGAAAACTTCAAAGCTCTCGCGGAGACCGACGGCTCGGGCTATTTTGCCTCGGGCGAGGACTGCAAAACAAAAACCGAAGGTATATTCGTTGCAGGCGACGCGCGTTCAAAGGAAGTGCGCCAGCTTGTAACCGCGACAGCCGACGGCGCTGTAGCCGCAACCGAGGCGGTTAAGTATCTTAATAAATAAAATATTTTCTAATAGTAAAGGCTCCCCCAACGTCGGGGGAGGCTTTTAATTGGATTGAAACGTTTGTTTTTAATTGTAGGGGCGTGCATTGCACGCCCGCGGAAACGTAATCCGCGTTTACCGGTTTTGCGATTTTATCGCGATAAACGTACGTATAATTCAGCACACAAAAAGCGTTTGGAATTAAATGCTGTGTTCCTGTCCGGTGGGCGGACACGCGGGTCCGCCCCTACGGTTGTTAAGAAAAAACAGCGGTGTCGGAAACGTCTGCCCCCTCCGTCATTTCGCAAAGCGAAATGCCACCTCCCCCGAAACAAAGTGTCGGGGGAGGCTTTAAAATATATTATTTTGTTTTATTTTATAAAATTCAAAATCTCAGCGATAACGTTGTTACGGCACTTGTCGTTGAGGATTTCGTGCCTGCAGCCGCGGTACAGGACAAACTTAATATCCGCGCCGTTGGCTTTCAGCTTGTCATGAACCGCCTTTGGACCTTTGCCGTAATCTCCGACAGGGTCGTCCGCTCCCGAAACGAGCAAAATCGGCTTTTGGGTAACGCAGGACTTAAACCACCTGCTTGTGTTACTCTCCTTGTTGAGAGTTACCAAATCGCCCATAGCAGACACGGTAAAGCGGAAGTTGCAGAACTTATCCGCGGCAAAGCTGTTGCGGACATCCTCGTAGTTGCTCAGCCAGCCGTACGTGCCGTCGGATTCAAAGCGCTTGTTGTATGCTCCGAAAGCGAGATTTTGCAGGAAGTTCGAAATATACCTGCCGCCCTTTACTTTTTTGATTACGGCAATTGCCGCAAGTCCGGGGGTTGCGGCAGGGTTCGGGCCGCCTGTGCCCAAGATAATCAGCTTGTCGTGCATATTGTACTTTTCGGCGGAAAGCCTAACAATAAACGAGCCCATGCTGTGTCCCATCAGGATATACGGCAAATCACTGCCGTACTCGTTTTTAACCGCTTTTCCGAACACGGCGACGTCGTCTACAAGGAGCTTCCAGCCGTCCTTGTCCGCGATATATCCAAGCTCTGAATCATCTGTCGCGGTTTTGCCGTGGCCGAGGTGGTCGTAGCCGAAAACTATGTAGCCCTGATTTGCGATTTCAAGCATAAACTCGTGGTAACGCTCGGTGTACTCGCACATTCCGTGAACGAGCTGGAAAAGTCCCTTGACCTCGCCCTCGGGAATGTAAACGTAGCCGTTGAGCATATGAACATTGTCCGAGGACAAAACGCTTTTTTTAATAATCTGTACCATAATTAATCTCCTTCATATGCTAACCTGAGCCGCTTTTACAGCCCTGTGCCAGCCGCTTAAAAGCTCGTCGCGCTTTGCGCTGTCCATCGACGGCTTAAAGTTTATTCCGCCCTTGCAAAGCGACAAAAGCTCTGCCTTGTCCTTGAAAAATCCTACCGCAAGTCCTGCCAAAAACGCAGCACCTGCCGCGGTAGCCTCGCCGTTTGACGGACGGAAAACAACTGTGTTTGAGATGTCCGCCTGAAACTGCATTAAAAAGTTGTTCGAAGCCGCACCGCCGTCAACCCTTAAGGTTTCAATTTTGCTTTCGCTGTCGGCAACCATTGCCTCGAGCAAATCCTGAGTTTGGTAGGCGATTGATTCGAGCGAAGCCCTGATGATGTGCTCGATTCCGGCGCCGCGCGTAAGTCCTGTGATAGTGCCGCGCGCGTTCATATCCCAGTACGGAGCGCCCAAGCCTGCAAACGCCGGAACAACGTAAACTCCGCCGCTGTCCGCGACCTTGCTCGCAAAGTACTCGCTGTCGCGCGATTCGCGGATAATTCCAAGCTCGTCGCGAAGCCACTGAATAACCGCTCCGCCGACAAACACGCTGCCTTCAAGCGCGTATTCGCGCGGTTCACCCTTAGCCGTTGCAGCAACGGTCGTAATCAATCCGTGACGGCTGTGAACCGGAGTTTGCCCCGTGTGCTCGAGCAAAAAGCAGCCCGTGCCGTAGGTTGTTTTTGCATCTCCCGGGTTAAAGCAGCCCTGACCGAACAGCGCCGCCTGCTGGTCGCCTGCGATTCCGCAAATCGGAATTTGCGCGCCCATAACGTTAGCGTTGCCGTAAATTTCGCTGCTACTCTTAATCTCGGGCAGCATTTGGCGCGGAATATTCAAAAGCTCCAAAAGCGAATTGTCCCAGTCGCCTGTTTTGAGCGAGCAGAGCATTGTGCGCGAGGCGTTTGTGCCGTCGGTAACGTGCGTCTTGCCGTCAGTCAGCTTCCACAGCAGCCAGGTGTCGATTGTGCCGAAGAGCAGCTCGCCGTTTTTTGCGCGTTTGCGGTCGGGATCGTATTTATCTAAAATCCATTTCAGCTTTGTGCCGCTGAAGTATGCGTCCGGGCGAAGGTCTGCCCGAGCTTTTCTCCCAAACCACAGTGGTCTCGCGCTGATTGGTAATGCCTATTCCGGCGATTTCCTCGGGATTAATTCCGCTTTTTGCCACACATTCAGTCATAGCGGCGTATTGGTTTGCATATATCTCCATTGGATCGTGCTCTACCCAGCCGGGCTGAGGATAAATCTGGGTAAATTCGTGCTGTGCCGTACAGACAATATTTGCGTTCTTGTCAAACAAAATCGCTCTTACGCTTGTCGTTCCCTCGTCAAGAGCGATGATATAATTTTTCATAATCCACCTCGCGTCAGGTTTATACACTAATTATATAACTATATCGGGTTGTAATAAACGGAATTAAAAATTTTTCGTCAAAATTTTCAAATTCCAAAATACTTGCAAAAAACCGCAATATGTGATAGAATATGTCCTACTAAGATTATATGATACGGATAGGTTATGATTAAATGAAAATTAAGATATTGGCGCTTATCACGGCAATGCTTATGTTTTCCATGGTTTTCTCCGGCTGCGGAGAGGAAGAAAACACCGCAACGCCTGACGAAGCCGTAAGCGATACCGCCACTGCCGACGAGGCTGTTACATCGGTTTCAGCTTCAACAGCGCCGAGCACCTCGGCAACTCAGCCGACAGGCAATCAAACTCAAAAGACAACAACTGCCCCGGGCACAACCCAGCCGACTACCCAAAAGCCGGTTCAGGAGAATATCCCTGCCGATACAATCGGCTCAGGCAATATCAACCCAAATCTTTACGGTATTATAGATTTGGTTGTTCAGGAGATGAACGAGCTTGCGATCCGCACAATCAGCCTCGACTACTCAAAGCTAAGTATTAAAGTTGGCGAGAGCGCTCAGCTGAAAATCAGCTACAATCCCGAAAACGCCGTTCCGAAAACCTGCAAGGTCAGCTCCGGCAACAAGTGCGTTCAGGCGAGCATTGACGACGACATCGTAACCGTTACCGGCAAAAGCGCCGGAACAGCGCTGATTACCGTTACGTCCTACAACGGCGCGACGGCGTACTGCAACGTCACCGTTACCAAGTCCGAGGAGGAAAAGCCTGCGGTAATTACCGACGACACGGTTCTTCCTCACGCAAAGGTCTGCACACGTGCGAATGCCGACAGATGGCGCGCGGCGGTTGACGAATACTGCTCGGGCGAGGGTATGGAAAAGAACGGCTCGCTCAGCGGCGAAACCGTCACCGTAAGCACATCAAGCTACACTGCGGACGGCTCGTTTAACAGCTACAAGGAGCAGATTTTAAGCGACGCGGCGGCGCAGATTGACGCGTACACCGACAAAAAATACACCGAGTACAGCTACAACTGCGCTTTGGAGCAGAACGGCTCGGAGTTCACAATTTCGGTTACGCTCTACAAAACAGAGGCGTAAATTTTAGGTTGGTTCAAAAGACCGAACCCTACAGATTATAAAATATAAAACAGGGGCTTGGCTCTACTCATAAATTGAGTTTTGAACCGCACCCCGTCAAGAGGACAGAGAAATAATTAAAAGAATATTTACAATGTAATAATTAAGAAGTGCCGCAAATTTTGGCTGGACAAGGGAAT
>ONPH01000087.1 GCA_900319655.1 uncultured Eubacteriales bacterium | reverse complement strand
TTGGCGGAGAGAAGGGGATTCGAACCCCTGGTACGGTGATTACCGTACACATGATTTCCAATCATGCTCCTTCGGCCAGCTCGGACATCTCTCCAAACAACGGTGTATATTATAACAAATAACTTTGAAAAAATCAAGTATAAAAATTAATTATTTCTTATATTTCCTGCCTTGAATAACATCGCGCTCTTTAAAAGCCTTATTAATCGTATTCAGCACGCGCTTTTTGTCGGCGCTCCAGATCGGAGATACCAGCAGTTTTTTGTCGCCGTCGCCTGTTAATCTGTGGATTGAAACACCACTTGGCAGGCGTTCTATGCACTCGCAGAGAATATCCGCGTATTCTTCGAGCGACAGAGTTTCAAACATTCCGCGGTTATATTCTTCAAGCAGATCGGTGCCCTTTAATACGTGCAGAAGCTGGAGCTTTATTCCGTCGCTCCTCTCGCCTGCGTACACGGCGCTTTTTATCATCATATCTCGGCTCTCAAACGGTAAGCCGAGAATGATGTGCGTGATGACGTACACGCCGATATTTTTTAAATCAGCAACCGCCTTATCGTACACATCAAGCTCGTATCCGCGCCTGATGTAGTCCGCGGTAGCTTTATGAACCGTCTGCAAGCCGAGTTCAACCCAAACGGGCTTGATCTTGTTTAGCTCATCGAGCAAAGCGAGTACATCATCACCCAAACAGTCGGGACGGGTGGCAATTGATAACGCGGCGATTTCATCGGGCGCAATTGCCTCGTGAAAAATCCTTCTGAGATATTCTACATCGGCGTAGGTGTTCGTAAACGGCTGAAAGTACGCTATAAACTTTTTGCAGTTTGTTTTGCTTTGAATTCTGCGCTTCGCGTCCTCGATTTGCTCTGTTATGCTCAGGCGTTTGTCGGCGGAAAATTCCCCCGAACCGCCCGAACTGCAAAATATACAACCTCTATCGCCCAACTTGCCGTCGCGGTTTGGGCAGGTCATTCCGCCGTTTAGCGAGATTTTATATACCTTTTCACCGAAGGTTTTTAATAAATATTCGTTTAAGGAATAATAATACATATTTCACCAAAAAAGAAAAAAGCCGGTGTTGCTGATCCGAAAGGATGAGTAAAAACCGGTCTTTTTTCTATGAAAGGAACATCTATGAAAAAGTGAAGTTGTTGGTTAAGTTGTTTATCTTTACTGTGGTTATATAATAACTCCGCTTTGTGACAGAAATTTGAAGTTAAACGCAAAAGTTTGTGAAAGATAAAAGAAAACTACGAAAACTTTTTGATATATTCAAAGAATACCGCGTTAACCTCGTCCTCAACCTTTTCAAGTTCCTCGTCAAGACCGCCGTTAAAGAACATTTTTGTGTGCTTGCTAAGCGAAAGATACGCGCCTATCAGGTTTTTGCGCACCTCGTTTTGAAGCTCGCCGCTGAGCTCTTTTCCGCAGGACAGCCCGAGATACACGTTTTGGTCGATAATCTGGGTTGAGATTGAGGAGTTCTTAAGCTCAAAGGTATTAACCCTGTGCAGGCCGAAGTAAAATTCTTTTACAGAAAATTCCTCACCCTGAATTTCCTTGTCCTTATCCTTTTCGGCAACCTCGTACTCGTAGTAATCGAGCGAAAAATCCTGCTTTGTGATAAAGTCGTGCATATAGTTCGGGTTATGCGCGAGGATGTAATACAGCCTGATTGCGTAAACGGCGCTTTCAAGACAGGCAAAGGCCGCGTACTGCATATGGCTGTCGTTAAGGCGCAAAAAGCTGTACATATTTTGATAAACCGACTTGTTGACCGAAATCAAAATCAGCCTTTCGTTCTCCCTGAAATCCGCAAGCATCGGATTAGAGAGGTAGGTCATCGTGAACTTATACGACCTGTTTACGAAATCGGAAAACTTTTTCAGAAAGACATTGAGGATATCCTTATCCTTGATTGTAAACTCAAACATAAGCACCGCCTATCTGAACGGACGCATATCCGCGTCGAACAAATCGTTTCTTGTAATGTCAATATCATACTCCGCGCCTGTTTTGTTTTGGAGCGCGGTTATAAGCAAATTGGGGTTTACGTTGTCGCTGCTTCCTGCGGAGAGGACAACACAGAGCTCGGCGTAATCAAATTTTTCTGTCAGCTCAAAGCTCTTTATTCCGGGCTTGATATCAACGGTTTTAAATCCCTTTTTCTTTGTCCTTTTTTCGAGCTCGATTTTATCCTCGCTCATAAGCTCATTAACTTGCTGACAAATCAAGCTTGACGGAACAGTATCTCCGCTGATTTTAATTGTAAACGAGGCATAGGCGACCTTGCCTGCCTTCATTACGGCTTCGGTTGCGTCAAACACCCTTATTCCGCGCGGTAAGCAGGCGTTGAGCTTCGGTATTATTTCTTTTAAAGAATAATTATCGTCCTCTAACTTGACGTCCATACACTCGTTAACTCCCCTGAAACCGAGCGAAAGCGGTAAAGGAAAGGTCGCGAAGGGATGGGGATTAAAGCCCTCGGTGTGCCAAATAGGCAGCTTGCTTTTGTGAAGGGCGCGGAGCATTGTGCGGTTTAGGTCAAGGTGAGAGATATACCTGCATTCAAAATCCTTGACAAACCAAATTCTAACGTTTTTCAAAGCAGACTCCCTCCCCGTATTTTGCCGCGCCGCAGCCGCTGCATTTTTCACGGCAGTGGGGCGTTGTGGTATTTTGATACGCTTTTTCGCACTCTTTCTTTAAGAATGACTTAGTAACTCCGTAGTCGATGTGATCCCACGGTAAAATTTCGTCAAAGGAGCGGCGGCGGTTTGCGTAAAACGCAGGATCGATTCCGCACTCCTCGAACAGCTCGAGCCATTTTTCAAGGCTAAAGCAGTCGTTCCAGCCGTCAAAGTGGAAGCCCCTTTCGCAGGCAAGCTCCATAACCTTGTTGAGCTTGCGGTCTCCCCTCGCGAACACCGCTTCCAAAAAGCTGGTGTCGGCGTCGTGGTAATTAAAGCGGATTTTCTTAGTGGTAATGCTCTCCTTGATGTGCTCCTGCTTTTCGTGGAGCTCCGGAATAGTGTCCTGAGGTTCCCACTGGAAGGGCGTAAACGGCTTTGGCACGAATGACGAAGCCGAAACCGTAACGCTTACAGACCTGCCTTTAACTCGGTTCGGCGTTTGGTAGTAGGTATCTACAACGGCTTGTCCGAGGTTTGCGATGTCCGCAACGTCGTCCATAGTCTCTGTCGGCAGACCAATCATAAAATACAGCTTAACGGTAGTCCAGCCTCCTGCAAACGCAGTGGCGCAGGTCTGCATAAGCTCCTCGTGCTTTACGTTTTTATTGATAACGTCGCGCATACGCTGGCTTCCTGCCTCGGGAGCGAAGGTAAGTCCGCTTTTGCGCACGGTTTTGATTCTGTCCATTATCTCGTCGGTGAAGCCGTCAACGCGCAGGGACGGCAGAGAAATGCTTACCTTTTCGTTCTTGCACCAGCCTGTCAGCTTTTCGAGCAGGGGAACGATTTGGCTGTAGTCGCTGGAGCTCAGCGAGGATAATGACACCTCGTCATAACCTGTGTTTTCGCACAACGCCTTGCACTGGGCGTTGATTGTCTCGGGAGATTTTTCACGTACAGGGCGGTAGATAAAGCCTGCCTGACAAAAACGACAGCCGCGTATACATCCCCTAAAAATCTCCTGAACGGCTCTGTCGTGGACAATCTCAACAAGCGGAACGACAAAGTTGTCGGGATAGTACGACTCGTCCATATTTTTCATAAGCCGCTTATGAATTACCGCAGGAGCGCCGTTTTTCGGCGTAAAGCTCTTGATTGTGCCGTCAAGGTTATACTCAACGGTGTAGAGCGACGGAACGTATACGCCCTCAATCTGCGCACAGAGCTCCAAAAACTCCTGCTTGGTCTTGCCCTGCTTACGGCACTCGCGGAACAAATCTATTACCTCAAGGTCAACCTCCTCGCCCTCGCCGATGAAGAACAAATCCACAAAATCGGCAATCGGCTCGGGGTTGCAGGCGCAGGGGCCTCCTGCCACTACTATATTTTTTAGCTCAGTCCTGTCGGAAGCTTTAACCGGCACGTTTCCGAGCTTCAGCATATTGAGCATATTTGTAAAGCTCAGCTCGTACTGGAGAGTAAAGCCGATGAAATCAAAGTCGGAAACCGGATCTCCGCTTTCGAGGGCGTAGAGCGGAATATTGTTCTGCACCATCAGCTCCTCCATATCAACCCAAGGCGCAAAGACGCGCTCGCACCAGATATAATCGCGCGAGTTGAAAAGGCTGTATAAAATTTTCATTCCGAGGTGCGACATTCCGACCTCGTACGTGTCGGGAAAACAAAACGCAAAGCGGACGTCAACGTCCTTTTTGTCCTTAATAACCTCGTTTAGCTCTCCCCCGACATACCGACCGGGCTTTTGAACCTTTAGCAAAAGCTTTTCTACTTCCCTGCTTACCATAAATCCTCCGTCATATGTATCTGTCAGAGCGCGTGACAAGTGAAATTACAAGGTACGCGCATATAAATAACAGCGAAAAATTATATTTTGACTTGAACAGCACCGCAAAACCCAATACCGCAAGCGGAAAAATCGTGATGAGAGTTATGATATCGACGATTTTTTCAGCCCTTGCAGGGTTTAAGCGCCGTTTCAGCAAGATGAAAATTATCTGTCCGCCGACAAGAGACAAAACAGGCAGACTGTTGAACAATCCAACCGATAGATTTGCCAGCGCGAACGGCAGAAAATTTCCGTTACCTAATAAGTATAACAGATAAAACGGAATAAAACAAATAAAATTAACAGCAGGGCCCGAAAAAATTATAAAAAAGTTCTGTTTTTCGCTCCGCGACTGCCTTTTTGAGTCGAAAAATTTAATCTCAAATGCCGAGATTTTGATTTTTTCGGGCAGAAAACCGAGCCTTAACATCATAAGCAAATGCCCTGTCTCGTGAATCAGTACGGCTGCGGCGCACCAAACAAAGCCGCTTGTTATACCCAAAATTACGCAAATCCCTGCTATGCAGATAAGCGTGAAGGAGATTTCGATTTTTATTTTAGCTATTTTCAGCTTCATCGGGCGTAGTCCTGCCGAGCAAAAGATTTAGGTCAAAACCGCTGTTGTTATCAAAAATCGCGGTGTTGTTGAGTTCGGAGTAGTACCAATCGCGGATTGTTTCGTAGGTTTCTCCGCCTATGCTTTTAAGCGTGAAAGCACCAATTCCTGCCAAAATGCAGACAACAAGCTGAAAGGTCAGCAAATACTGCTTTGGGAAATTTATCGGCTTAGGCTCGGGGTTTTCGGGCGTTTGAGCAGGTGTTTCTTCCCTTTCGTTCAAAACAGGGTACTCGGGAGAAGTCACGTTCTGCCAGTTTTCATCGTACAAAATTTTTTCTTCCAAAAAAATCACCTC
>ONPH01000171.1 GCA_900319655.1 uncultured Eubacteriales bacterium | reverse complement strand
TTCGAGCGCGTATTTGCCGTTTTGCGGAGCATATTCGCCTTCGCCGTTCACCTCGCTGTTGAGCGCCGAAAGCGCGTTTTTAATCATGCGCGGAAAGCTTTTTTCGGGAAGATATCCCTCGTCCGCGGTGCAGATTAAGTCCTCGCGCCTAAGCTCGGTTTCGCCGTTTTTATAAGAGATATTCACGCCGCCGAGGGTTTCGGGAGAATCAAGCGCAACGCTGAGCAGTCCGTGCCTGTCGGCTATTATTGTTCCGCTGAGGTTTATCTCGCGATACACCGCCGTAAAATCCGCGGAAAAATCCGTCACGGCGGTCTTGCCCGAGCCGCTGCCGCAGCCGCACAAAACCGCTGTAAAAATAAAAAAGACACATAACGCGCAAATAACCTTCCTTGCCATACGGCACCTCCGTTTTTGTACATTATATGTCTGAATTATTAAAATATTATATTCCTGAGCTCTTAAACGCCTGCGCAATACAGTCAATAATATCGCTTGGCAGCATAGAGATTTTGCCGAGCTTTTCCGCTGCGAAATCGCCTGCCAAGCCGTGAAGATACACCGCAGCCGCGGCGCAGTCAAAGGCGCTTTTGCCCTGAGCGAGCAAGCCTGCCGTCATTCCTGCGAGGACATCTCCGCTGCCGCCTGTCGCCATTCCGCTGTTGCCGGTTGTGTTGAGCAGCGCCTGTCCGTTCGGAGAAGCGATAATCGTTCCCGAGCCCTTTAGCACGGTGATAACGCCGTATTTTTTCGCAAAACTCAAAGCAACGTCTACGCGACCGGCGTTTACCTCTTTTGCGGTAATTCCGCACAGTCTGCCCATCTCGCCGGGGTGGGGAGTTATGATAATATCCGATTTGCGCTTTTTGAGAATTTCGGGATTATCCGCGATACAGTTAAGCGCGTCGGCGTCGAGTACCATCGGCGCTGTGCAGTTTTCGACAAAGCTTTTTACCAAAGCCTTAGTGTCGTCGCAGACAGACAGTCCGCAGCCGAGCAAAACGGCTGTAGATTTTTTCGCCTCAAGGAGCAAACTCGGAATATTAGTACGGCTGATTTTGCCGTCCGAGGTTTCGCTGAGCGGCAAAAATACGCTCTCCAAAATGCTCCCTGCGGCTATTGGGTAAATGCTCTTTGGTATTGCGAGCTTTTCGAGCCCTACGCCGCAACGCAGCGCTGATTTTCCTGCGAGGATTGCCGCGCCTGCCATACCAAAGCTTCCGCAAATGCTGAGCAGAGTGCCCATCGTGCCCTTGTTGGCGTTGTCGGGGCGGTTCGGCACAGCGCGTTTTACGATGTTTTTATCCGTTCTCTCCATAGCTTAAACCGTTTTGTTGTAGAAAACCTTGAGCATAAGGCTCTTTTCAAGCTTGAGCTTCATACCCTCCAAAATCTGCTCGTTGGGGTTGAAAACCAGCAGGCACTTTCCGTAGGCAGGGTCATTGAACACCGCGTAGTAGTTTTCGCCGTGGGAGTTTTCGTCACGCGCCGCCATATAGGTCTTAAAAACCTTTACTTTGTTGATTTTTTCCTCGTCCTTTGTCAGCTCGGTAATCTCGTTAATCGGCACGCGGCACATCTTTTTCCTTTTGCGAAGCGCGATAACCTTTGAGATATCGAGGTCGTTGCCTGCGACCGAGTACTCAAACTCGACCTTTTGACAGCTGAATACGTACCAGACAACGTAAATTCCGCCGAGAAATACAAATCCGCCGACAATCATAATGTACTGGATTTTGGTGGCAATCGCCAGCGCGGCGGCGATAAACGGAACTGAAATTAAAATCAGCACGGCAATGATTTTGATTACCAGCTGCTTTGTTCCGTTCTTTCTTTTAACAACCTGTTCGTTAAAGCCTTCCATATGCAAGCTCCTTTGTTTACTTTAATCTCTTTACCATAATATCATAAGATTGCGCTTTTTTCAAGAGAAAACGCCGCCGTGTTAAGCGGCAGCGTTTGATTTAGACTTGTTTCGTTTTACAATGAGCATAATAACCGCGAAAACAAACAGAATTATGCTTATCCACTGCGATGTGGACAGTCCGAACAAAAATCCGCGGTAGGTGTCGCCCCTGAAAAATTCGTCGATGAAGCGCACAACGGGATAGATGAGCATATACACGTAAATCAGCTTATCGCGCATAATGTCCTTTTTGAAAAGGTACAGAATAAACAGGAAAATCAGCAGATTTATTCCTGCCTCGACAAGCTGAATTGGAAAGCGGTTGACGTCGTTAATCGAGGGGTTCAGCGTGTTGCCGTGGACGGTAAAGCCGATTTCGGACTCAACTCCGAAGCAGCAGCCGCCGAGGAAACAGCCGATTCTGCCGAACACGTGGAAAAGCGGAGTGATAACCGCGTAGATATCGAGAAAATTGTCCTTGTTGAGCTTTTTATTGATAAAACGGCAGTAGATTAAAATTCCTATCACGCCGCCGATAAAGCCGCTGGATTCCATCTTGGCGCCGGAGACCTTGTTCAGGGTTCCCTGCACCTCCTCCACCCGCATCCGCAGCGCTTCGGTGTCCAGCATCTCCAGAGAGCGGCAGAGCTGGATGAGCTGCGCGATTTGCTGGTCGCTGAGATTTACGTTGTATTCCCCGGCGATCTGCAGGATGGTCTCCCGCAGCTGAGCGTCGCTCATGTTCTTGGTCTCGTCCAGCATGAGCTTCAGATCGTTCACGATGGCGGTGGAGTCCATGCTGCCGATCTCGCTGGCAAGGTCGCCGGTGATGGTGAGCTCCTGGGTGCTGATGAGCTTGGCCAGATCGTCCATGGGTTTGCCGGTCATGTCCTCATAGGCCTTGTATACGCCGGTGAGCGCTGCGGTGCCGCTGACGCCGTAGGGGGCGGCCACCACGATCTTCGCGTCGGTGATGCCGGCGGTGGCCAGGGCGCTCATATACATGGCCGGGGTGCACCAGGTGATG
>ONPH01000169.1 GCA_900319655.1 uncultured Eubacteriales bacterium | reverse complement strand
TAAGTGTGAGGATTGCAGGAACCTTGCCGACCGCGCGCAGAACGTTTGTAAAGCCTGCGTTGCCGCTTCCTACTGTGCGGATATCGAGCTTGCCCTTTGTCCAGATTTTTGTGATGATGACAGCAGGATTAATGCTTCCCAAAAGATAGGCGATTACCGCTGTGAGCAGGTAGCACCACCAGTAGTTTGCCAGATTGAAAAAAGGTAAAGAATTCATTACTTATCTCCCCTTTCACGGATTACAATGCGGATTGGAGTGCCGTCAAAGCAGAACGCCTCGCGGATTCGGTTTTCGAGGTAGCGCTGGTATGAAAAGTGGAACAGCTCTGCGTCGTTGCAGAAGAACACGAATGTCGGCGGTTTTACACCTGTTTGCGTCATATAGAAAATCTTTAATCTTCTGCCCTTATCCGACGGCGGCTGAACACGTGTTGTCGCCTGTGCCAAAAGCTCGTTGAGCATACCTGTCTTAATGCGCAGGCTTGCGTTTTCGTTGACCGCGACGATTGACTCAAAAAGGCGGTCGAGCCTCTGCCCTGTCTTTGCCGAGATAAACACCTGCGGAGCGTAGGACATAAAAGCAAAGTCAGCGTCGAGCTTTTTTTGGAACTCGCGCATTGTTTTGTCGTTCTTTTCAACAGCGTCCCACTTATTTACCGCCAAAATACAGGCTCTGCCTGCCTCGTGCGCAAGTCCTGCAACCTTGGTGTCCTGCTCGGTGATGCCCTCGGTGGCGTCAATCATAATCACGCATACGTCGGCACGTTCAATCGCCATTTTCGCGCGGAGAATACTGTACTTTTCGATATCGTCGTAAACCTTGCTTTTGCGCCTGAGACCTGCGGTATCGGTAAAGTTGAATTTGCCGTAGCTGTTTTCAATCAGGGTGTCGATTGTGTCGCGCGTTGTGCCTGCGATATCCGACACAATACAGCGCTCGGAATCGGTTATTTTGTTGATAAGCGAGGACTTGCCTGCGTTAGGCTTGCCGATTACTGCTACGTTAATAATGCTGTCGTCCTCATCGTCGGTATCATCATAGTCGAGATACTCGAAAACCTTGTCGAGCATATCGCCTGTGCCGTGGCCGTGAACAGCCGAAACCTGATACGGTTCGCCGAGACCGAGGTTATAGAACTCGTAAAAGTCCATTGACGGCTCGCCTACGGTGTCGCACTTGTTAACGCAGAGGACTATCGGCTTGCCGGACTTCTGGAGCATTTGCGCAACGTCCATATCTGTTGCGACAAGTCCGCTTTTGAGGTCGGTTACGAGAATAATAACGCTTGCGGTGTCAATTGCAAGCTGAGCCTGACGGCGCATTTGAGATAAAATAACGTCGTCGCTTTTGGGCTCGATACCGCCTGTGTCAACGACCATCGCCTTTTTGCCGCACCACTCGGTTTCGCCGTAAATTCTGTCGCGCGTAACGCCGGGCGTGTCGTCTACGATCGACACTCGCTTGCCGATTAACTTGTTAAATAACGTGGACTTGCCGACATTCGGTCTGCCCACAATAGCAATTACGGGTTTGTTCATAGTTTTACTCCATTTTAGAGTTAAGAGTTTAGTGTTTAGAGTTTAGATAATGGTCGCTTCGCTCCGATTTAAAGTGTTGCGTATCGTTTTTCCCTTCATTTATATTGAAAAATTAAACTCAAAACTCTATTCTCTAAACTCTATCATAAAGATTAAAAGGGCAACAGAAAATCTGTCGCCCGTTTGATCGTCTTAAGAAATTAAGCTTCCTTCTTTTCGATTTCGACTACCTGTCTGCCCTTATACATACCGCAGTTTGTGCAAGCCTTGTGCGCTGCTGTAAGCTCGCCGCAGTTAGGACAAGTTGTAAGTGTGGGCGCGTCGAGCTTCCAAACTGTTGAACGTCTTGAGCTCTTTCTTGCGTGTGATGTTTTTCTTGTAGGTACTGCCATTTTACATAGACCTCCTTATATCTTTATTCTTCCATAAGCTGTTTTAGTATCTCAAGTCTCGGGTCGATTGATTTTTTATCGCAGCCGCAGCCGCCTTCGTTAAGATTTTTACCGCAGTGCTGACATACTCCTTTGCAATCCTCTTTGCATAAAAACTTTTGAGGGTAGTTCAGGATGATGTCCGAAATTACAACTTCGTCAAGCTCGAGAGTAAAATCGGGTGTTTCAATATAGTCGTCGTTGGTCTCGTCAACCAAAGTTTGAACAAGCCTGTGCTCAAAGGTTTTTCTCTGCTCGCCGGTAATCTGCTCGCCGCAACGGTCGCAGAAGCGCTCAAAGTTATAAACACAATTAAGCGACAATGTAACAAGGCTTGCGCGGTTGTGAGCCTTGGCGGTTATCCGCACCGGAGAAGTGAATGGAAAAGCTCCGTCAACGGAAATATCAGAGATGTCAAGCTCATAGTCGAGCTGCTTGGTTTCGCCCTCATTAAGAAAGACTGATTTTAAATCAAAAAGCATTCTACACCTCTTAGACCGCATAAACGCATATTAAAACGCTGTTTATTATTATACAAAAGGATTGGGGCTTTGTCAACTAAAAAATTGCAGAAAATAAGCCGAAATTTAAGATAAAAACTGTAGGAATGGGATATTATTCTTTTAAGGAATTAACTTGTAATTAAAATGTAACCTATATGAGCTTTTTCATTGTAGGGGCGTTCTTAGCACAACGGCAACCCTTTTGTCGCTTTGCGACATTTCCCCTAACAGGGGAATCACATTGCACGCCCGCTGACAGGAAACAAATTTTTTCTATCAAAAATCGGTGTGATAGGAACGCTCGGCTTTTGCGGGCGACCACTGGTCGCCCCTACGAATGTAATGGATAGGTTAGCGGTATTGGAAGCGCCGCCCCCTCCGTCATTTTTGCGAGCGAAAATGACACCTTTTTCTGGCGAAAACGGCAACCCTTTTGTCGCTACGCGACATTTCCCCTGACAGGGGAATTTCCCGAAAACATGTGTCGGGGGAGGC
>ONPH01000225.1 GCA_900319655.1 uncultured Eubacteriales bacterium | reverse complement strand
AGAGATTATCACAATGTTGCCCTCACAGCGGATCGCGCAAATCTCCTTTAATCTTTTTAATTCAGATTCACCCATCAAATCAAAAAAAGCGTCCTCGATCAGCACGCAGTTGTACTCGCTAATAAACGGCGCAACCTGAACCGCCGCGCCGAGCTCGTCGAGGTTGATTTCTCCCTTGAAGGTGTGAAAGTTGAAGTCGTTGGGGTGCTTACCCGCGACAGCTTCAACGAGCATTTTTGTATAGTTTTTAACATACATCTGCTCGGTGCCGTAGATTACGTAAATCGGGGAAAAGCTTTTATCTTTAATTTGCTTTTTTAAATCTGATTCGGATAACTTTGACATATTGATACCTTTATAAATATAGGGGCGAATTTACGCCCCTACAAAAATTATTCTTTAACAAAAACCGGCAAGGGCTCGAGGTAGATAATATCGTCCCTATTCTTTGCCGCGCCCTCAGCGAGAACCGCAGCCTTGCCTACTACTTCGGCTTCGCACTCCTTCATAAGCTCCTCTAATGCTCTGAGGCTTTCGCCGGTCGAGATTACGTCGTCAACAATAAGAACTCTTTTACCCTTGAGGAACTCAACATCGTCCTCACCGAGATAAAGCGTCTGAACCTTAGCAGTAGTGATTGACTTAACGGTAACCTTGGCGCAGTTGCGCATATATACCTTAATGCTCTTACGGGCGATAACGTACTGACGGCAGCCCTGACGCGCCATCTCGTAGCAAAGCGGAATACCCTTTGCCTCGGCAGACACAACAACGTCATGCTCGGGGCAGATTTTAAGGAGCTCTGCCGCCGCCTTTTCGGTAACCTCAACGTCACCGAACATAATAAACGCGGCGATGTCGGTTTTCTCGTCAACAGGGAATTTCACCAAATCGCGCTCGATGCCTGCGATTGTGATTTTATATGTTTCGTACTGCTTTTTTAACTCTTGGCTCATTGTTCTACTCCTTTACGTCATTCTTCCGCCGAGCTGTGTTCCGCCGAGGATATGGAAATGCATATGCTTAACGCTCTGACAGCCGTGTTCTCCACAGTTATTGACGATTCTGTATCCTTTTTCAAGTCCGAGTGATTTTGTAATCTCGGGGATTTTTGTGAAGATATGCGCGATAACACCGGCGTTTTCCTCGGTAACGGCGTCGGCGCAGCAGATGTGAATTTTCGGAATTACAAGCACGTGCACGGGAGCTTGAGGTTCAAGGTCGTAAAACGCGAGGATTTGGTCATCCTCATAAACTTTTTTTGACGGAATACTGCCGTCGACAATTTTGCAGAAAATGCAGTCGCTCATAGAATACTCTCAATCGAGGTAAGGCTGACGCCTTGCCGAGACTTTTTTGGGCAACATGACGGAACAATATTCAAGCAAGGCGTGCGCCGTAAATTGTGCGGTGTTGCCTATAAAATATCCAAAGCTATTGTACTACTATTTTTTATAAAAATCAAGTATAGGCGCAATTTAAAACCTGGCTGATTTAAGGTTTTTCGTAGGGGCGTTCTTAGCACAACGGCAACCCTTTTGTCGCTTTGCGACATTTCCCCTAACAGGGGAATCACCCGTGTGTCCGCCCGCGAGAATCGTACGTTTATTCACGCTGAAAGATTTGATAGGTGATCAAATTTCAATTGAACGCCCTCGGGAGCACACATGGGTGCTCCCCTACAATGTCAAGGAAAAGTATGCAAAAAATTCTTATGTTGGCGACATTGCCTAACAAAGGAATCCCCCGTAGCTTTACGCGACGGAGGAGCCTTTAAAATGATTTTTATTTTTTTGCGGTGATTTTCTTTTCCTCTCCGCGGAGAAGGCGCTTTATGTTGTCCTTGTGCTTGATTGTGACGAAAATTCCGATAATCAAAGCGGCGGCTGTGGAGAAGATAACATACCACAGGTTTGAGCCGTTGTAATCGAAAAAGAACGTCATAATAAACGTGTAAGGACCGTACATAAGAGCGCTTATTATGCTGCCGAGCGAGATTATTTTTGAGATAATAAAAATAATCAGGAAGGTTGCGAGTATCATTAAAAATACTCTCCAGTCCTCGGTGAGCATAAGAGCCGCGGCAGACACAACGCCCTTGCCGCCCTTGAAGTGGAAATAAAGCGGAAAGGAGTGGCCGA
>ONPH01000166.1 GCA_900319655.1 uncultured Eubacteriales bacterium | reverse complement strand
TCATCTACCTGGGCAACCTGCTGCACGGGGATTTCGGCACCTCCCTGAACCGCAAGGGCAAGGAGGTCATGGACATCATCGCCGGGGGGATGCCGGCAACGGCCTCCCTTGGCTTCGTCGCCTTCTGCATCGCGATCTTCTTCGGCGCCATCTACTCGCAGTTCAGCGCGGAGGCGAGCGCCCATTACTCGGCGATCGAGATCACGGCCATGATGACATTCTTCGGGTCGCTGTGGTTCATCCCGCTCAACTTCATCATGGGGTACGGCGCGGAGACCTACACCCTGCTCGCCACGGACTGGCGGCTTTTGGCAGGCGTGCTGTTCAAAAAGGGACTTTTGTACCAAAGCAGAGGCGTTTTGTGCGTGTTCGGGTTTATCGTAACGGTCGTAATTTACGGCGGTATAATGAATTTTTCTACGCTTATTTTAACTCGTACCCCGGTTAATTTTCAGACAATTACGGCGTATATGCTCCAAGGCTTGCCGCTCGATATTATACACGGCTTTTCCACCCTTGCGGTGCTGTTTTTCCTTGCAGAGCCAATGCTCGAAAAGCTCGAGCGAGTTAAAACCAAATACGGATTATTATAAAAGAGGACGTGCAGAAAAATGCACGCCCTTTATGTTTGTTTAATATGAAATTATCTCATATCCGTCCTCGGTGACAAGCACCTGAATTTCCCACTGTGCAGAGGGTGAGCCGTCCTCGGTGTAGATTGTCCAGCCGTTATCCTCGTCCGTAAAAATCTCGTGACTGCCCATATTAATCATCGGCTCGATCGTGAAGATAAATCCCGGAACCATCAGCATTTCGGTATTCTTTTTGCTTACATAGCTGACCCACGGTTCCTCGTGAAATTCCAGACCGATACCGTGACCGCCGACTTCTCTTACAACCGAATAGCCCTTGCTCTTGATAAAGTCGTTAACAGCCTGTCCCATATCTCCGAGAAAGCCCCAGGGCTTAACCTGCTTTAAGCCCTCGTCAAGCGCCTGCTTTGCGGCTTCTACAAGCCTGCGCTTATCCTCGCTCACCTCGCCGATACAGAACATTCTTGACGAATCGGAAAAATAACCGTTCAGCTCGGTTGAGCAGTCAACGTTAATTATATCTCCGTCCTTAAGAATAATGTCCTCGCTCGGAATTCCGTGACAAACCTCGTCATTTATCGAGGTGCAAACGCTTTTCGGAAAGCCCTGATAGTTTAAGGGAGCAGGAATTCCGCCCATTTTGGTTGTTATATCGTACACCCAGCGGTCAATCTCGGCAGTGGAAATCCCTGCCTTGATATGCTCGGCAACGTAATCGAGCACGGCAATATTAATCTTAGCGCTCTCCTTGATTTTCTCAATCTGCTCGGCGTTTTTAATTATGCTGTGGTCGGGGACAATATGTCCCTGAAGCTCAATTTCCTCAATTCTGTCGTCAAATCCTATGTGGCATTTTTTGTACTTTTTGCCGCTTCCGCACCAGCACAAATCATTTCTTCCCGGTCTTTTCATAGCAATCTCCTTACATTAAAATCATATAAATTATATCATTTATTGCAGTGCCTTACAAGTTATATTTTGTTTTTATTGCTAAGTTTTCTTTTTTGATGTATAATGTTTGTAATAATGCAGTCTTTTTCCGCGTAATTTACAGCGGAGGGATTGTATGTTAAAAAAGATATTATGTATTTCTGCCGTAGTTCTTCCGCTAACCGTTTTTATGCTGTTGATGTTGCTGTCATCTTCAAAAATCAGGCTTGAAACCTCGGCTCAGCCGCTTAAAAATATGCCGAAAATTTTAATCGACCCCGGGCACGGCGGTCAGGACGGCGGAGCGGTGTGCAACGGTGTTTTGGAAAAGGACATTAATCTGCTTATTTCAAAGGATAGCGCAGATTTAATCAGGCTTATGGGCTTTGATACCGCCCTTACGCGCGACGACGACAGCTTTGTATCGGACAGCGGAAGCAATGTTAAGGAGCGAAAGCTCAACGATATGAAGGCGAGATCAAAGATGTATAATGCTGATGAAAGCAACGTGATTATCAGTATTCATCAAAACAAGTTTTCCGACAGCAAGGCTCACGGTTCTCAGGTGTTTTACTCACCGAATAACGAGCTGAGCAAATCCCTTGCCGAAAGTATGAAGCGCTCGGTAAATTCAATGCTCCTGACAGGGCTTGACAGGGAGTGCAAAAAGGCAGGGAATGATATTTATCTTCTCAAAAACACCAACAAGCCTGCGGTTATTGTGGAGTGCGGCTTTATCTCGAACTTTGAAGAATGTCAAAAGCTGAAAAGCCGTGAATATCAAAAACAGCTTGCGTTTTGCGTGACGGCAGGTCTGCTCGAATATTATAACTCAAATTAAGGACGTGTAAAAATGGCTAAGATTAAAAGCGTTTATATTTGCTCCGAGTGCGGCTATGAGTCGCCCAAATGGTACGGAAAATGTCCGTCCTGCGGAGAATGGAATACAATGAACGAGGAGATCAAGGACACCTCAAAAAGCTCTCCCACGGTAAAAAGCCGTTCGTTTTCATCATACGCCAAGCCGTATTCGATTACCGAGATCTCGACCGATGACGAGCACCGTTACGACACCGGCTGTAAGGAGCTCAACCGCGTGCTCGGCGGCGGAATTGTAAAGGGAAGCTTGATTTTGCTCGGCGGCGACCCGGGAATAGGAAAATCCACCGTGCTTATGCAGATTTGCCAGTTTATGGGAAGCTCGCTTAAAATCCTCTATGTTTCGGGCGAGGAGAGCAAGCGCCAGCTAAAACTGCGCGCAAACAGATTAGGGGTAAATTCTCCTAACCTTTACGTTATGACCGAAACCGATGTTGAGGTTGTCTGCGAGCAAATCAAGAACGTCAAGCCCGATTTGGTGATGGTCGACTCTATTCAGACTATGAACCTTACAGAGCTGAATTCTTCACCGGGAAGCGTTACCCAGGTGCGCGAGTGCACAAATATGCTTATGCGGACAGCCAAGGGAATGGACGTGCCGATGTTCGTTGTC
>ONPH01000164.1 GCA_900319655.1 uncultured Eubacteriales bacterium | reverse complement strand
TTTTGTCGAGCCCTGTCACGTCCTCAAACGCGAGCAGAACCGCCTGAGCGCAGTTATATCCGTCATAAAAAAGCTTTTGTGCCAATGCCTTGTGTTCACTCATTTTAATCACCGTTTTCATTATACTACACGGCAAAAATTAATTCAATAATTTCGCTGTTTTCCGTGGACAATAACGCATAGATTTGTTATTATAATTATAGGCAACACCGCACAATTCAAGGCGCACGGCTTGCTTGAATACTATTCCGTCAGCTTGCCCAAAAAATCTCGGCAAGGCGTCAGCCTTACCTTGATTTATTTGAACAACCTGACGAAAAATCTTGCTGCGCAATCCGCACACCTGAATTATGCGGTATTGCCTATAGAAAAGAGGTGTCCTTATGGCAAGAAAATTTTTAAGCCTTATTTTGGCGTTTTTGATGGCGGCTTTTGCCGTGTTTACCGTCGGCGCAGAGGATAGTTCGGGCGTAAATGTCGAGAAAATTGACTTTCAAAATCCTGACTTTATCCGCGGAATGGATGTGTCGAGCGTGATTTCGCTCGAGGAATCGGGCGTTACATTTAAGAACAGCGACGGCGTGACCGAGGATTTGCTCAAAATCCTTGCCGATAACGGCGTTAATTATATCCGCGTCCGCGTGTGGAACAACCCGTATGATAAGGACGGCAACGGCTACGGCGGCGGAAACAACGACCTTGCCAAAGCCTGCAAAATAGGCAAAAGAGCGGCAGATTACGGAATGAAGCTCCTTGTGGATTTTCACTATTCCGACTTTTGGGCTGATCCTGCAAAGCAAAAGGCTCCTAAAGCTTGGGCGGATTTTGATCTGAACCAAAAGCTTCAGGCGGTTTACGATTACACTTATAATTCTTTAACAGAAATTAAAGCCGCAGGCGCTGACATAGGAATGGTGCAAATCGGCAACGAAACCACCTCGGGAATCGCAGGGGAGAGCGATTACGTTAATATGGCTAAGATTTTCAATTCAGGCTCGTCGGCAGTCAGGGCGTTTGACAAAAACGTGCTCGTAGCGCTTCACTTTACTAATCCCGAAAAGACCGACACGATGAAGTGGATTGCCGATTCCCTCAATCAGAACAAGGTCGATTACGACGTATTCGCAACCGCATACTATCCATACTGGCACGGAAGCCTTCAAAATCTGACCCAGGTGCTCGACTACGCCGCAAACACATATAATAAGTATGCGATGGTGGCAGAAACTTCCTACGCGAATACCCTGCGCGATACCGACGGTCACGCGAATACCGTCAGCGAATGGAATAACAGCACCGGCGATAATTTGCTGTGGGATTTCTCATTTCAGGGACAGGCTGACGAGGTGAGAGCCGTTATGTACGCGGTAAATAAAGTCAGAAACGGCAAGGGCTTGGGCGTTTTCTACTGGGAAGGCGCATGGATAACCGTCGGAGATACAAGGCGTATCGGCGGAGCCGATTATGACGCTGTTGTCGCAAAAAACAAGCTCCTTTGGGAACAGTACGGCTCAGGCTGGGCTTCAAGCTATTCAGCAGAGTTTGATCCCGACGACGCAGGAAAGTATTACGGCGGCTCGGCTGTTGATAACCAAGCGTTCTTTGACCCGAGCGGAAGGGCGTTGCCTTCGCTGACCGTGTTCGAAAAGGTTGCAGGTGATGAGCGGATTTCAGGCGACGTTAACGGCGACGGCGTGCTCGATATATTCGACGCGGTAGATATCCAAAAATATTCCGTCGATAAGCTTAATTTCACCTATATGCAGAAAAAAACAGGTGACTATAACAACGACGGCAAGTGCGATATTCTCGACGCAATTGCGGTTCAAAAGGCTTCGGCAAAGTAAAAGAAAACTCCCGGCTGTTTTTCAGCCGGGAGTTTTGGATTTGGGTTAGTTGTAATAAGAAGCTATGATTTTGAGCTTTTCCAAAGCCCTGTTGATGTGCCTGCAAACGGTCGAAGGCGAAACGCCGAGCTCCTTTGCAATAGCGCACTGACGGCGGTTATTTATGTAATATTCCTCAACGCAAAAGCGCTGAAGCTCGGTAAGTCCGCCGTCCATCGAGCGGTGAAGAACGCGCAGAAGCTTGTCCTTATTCCTGATGGATTTATTATTCCTTTGACCGTACAGGTTGGAAAGAATATTTATATTATCATCGCTTAAATGTAAAATCTCGGTTCTCATCACGCCACCTCTTTATGTCTTTGCTTTAGGTGAGCGGCAGTCTGCACGCACTCGCCGTAGCACGCACGGTACATACTGAGCTTTGCGTCAATCTCCTTCTTGTTCGCAAGGGGAGATTTTTTACGCTTTTGTTTGAGTAACGTGATGACCTTTTGTAATTTTTCAGCGGTATCTATATATTCCTGAGACCATTCAAGGTAGTTCATTTATCATCCTTCTTTCAACTTTCAAAAACTGTGAACTGTTCGATTATGGCGGAGCGGGGCAAATCCGCCGCAGCAAATGCTGTAATTCTATTATAACCGATTTTTCGAACAAAATCAAACGAATGTTCGAATTATATAATTGAATTTAAGCATTGTGTCATTGTACGGACAATGCAATGAAATTGAAATAAAAGTCAATGTTTAAGCGGGTTTTGAAGCTGTATATAAAAATAAAGCGATTTATTATTCTAATTCAGAATAAAAAACCACCAAAACGGGAATAATATTTTTGTATCATTTGCTATATGTTCAAAACGTTAACTTTGTAATTATAAGGTTATTTTGATTTTATCAAAAAATATTGCACAAACTTTTGATTAACTTTTTGTCTATTTTGTCTTTTTGCCTGTTCAGTTAGGACAAAATCACGATTTTACCCTTGAAAAAAAGGCGATTTAATTGTATAATATAGAAAAATGAACCGAGGAAATACGGTAATTTGACTGAATTTATTGTCGTAATTTGACATCGGTTTATTTCTGAATTTCGTAAAAATGATATGATTCATTTATTTTGAAGCATTCATTTTCATAAAACACACAATCGCGAAAGAAGCTGCCCACAGGCGGCTTCTTTTGCTTTTA
>ONPH01000119.1 GCA_900319655.1 uncultured Eubacteriales bacterium | reverse complement strand
CAGGTCACCGAGGTTGAATTTTATGAACTTAGCAACGCGGAGATCGAGGAATACATCGCCACGGGCGAGCCGTCGGACAAAGCAGGCGCTTACGGAATTCAGGGCAAGGGTTCGCTGCTTGTCAGGCAGATCAAGGGCGACTACTTTAACGTGGTCGGACTGCCGGTTGCCCTGCTGAATAAAAAGCTGAATGAAATTTAAAAACAGGGGGCGGTTGACTGCTCCCTGCTTTTTCTTTGTAAGGTGTTTCGGCATTTGCCGGCGCCTTTTATTTTTTGTTCGGATTTTTCACCATTTTGCCGTTGATAAATATATAGTCGTCGTCGGATCGAGTATTTTGCACGGTTTGTTTTTCTTCTTCGGAAAGCACGTTTTTGGGTTGTTCGGCGTTATTTACAAACGAACCCATATTTTCCTGCATTCCCTTTGAAATCATTGAAACAATTAAATATGTTATAAGCAGAGGCAATAATGCAGTAATTAAAATTATCGCCGCTGTTCTTGCCGCGCTGTCGGTGAAAACAAGCAGAAAAACCGAGCCTCCCGCAAGTACGCCGACCATGACAAAGGTGATTATATTGGTAAGGATTTTACCGAAAATCATCAGCAGTGAGTTTTTATAAAGGTCGCGGTAACGAAGCTCATAGGTCACAGCCATAAGCGGAAGGTAAAACAGCATGAGTATCATTATTGCCGTAAATAGAATGTAGATAACGAGATAAAAATAAAATCCTTAAAATTTTCCCTGACCGCCTTAAAAAAAGTCGAAATTACGGGAACGAAATTTTTCTCGACAGAATATTTTCGCACGACCATTACAAGTCCGGGCAGGAAAACCGACGACGGAATTATTCCGAGCCCCCACACAAGAATATTGTCAAAGCCCGAAAGCTTTGCGGCTGAAATCGATAATGTCATAAACGCGGCAAAAAAAGCCGAAAATATAACTCCCGCGAGCAACAGCGCCGGAAAACGCGAGAAGAAAACAGTAAACGAATTTTGTTTTTTATTATTCATTCTTTTTACCTCTGAGTAGTTTTTCAAGAGATAGTATATCACAGTTTGACAAAGTTTTTCAATATTATTCTATTTTTACACATATTACAAAATTGTGTTTGTTGATTCTTTTAAAGAAATATAGTTATAATCTTCATTTATAGCGTTATAAATTGGTTATTAAATTGTAACCAACACACAAAGCAACAAAAAGTACACTAAATTTTCAACAATAAGTCAAAAGTTTTTCTTGATTTTTAACAGATAAAATGCTATTATTTATATAAATTGAAAGCTTAATATCAGGCTTTCGACGTATATCCGACGGATTTCGGATAAATATTTTCAGAAAAGGTGATTGACGTGAAAAAGACACATCTCAAAAGAGCGTCTGCTCTTGTTCTTGCCGCTTTGATGGCAGGTACAGCACTTGCAGGCTGCGGCGGAATCTCAAGCTCAGGTTCAGGTTCAGCTGCTTCCGGCGAAGAAAAGAAGGGCGACGCTTCAAAGGGCAAGGTTTATTACTTAAACTTTAAGCCCGAGCAGGACGAGGCTTGGCAGAATCTTGCAAAAGAATACACCAAGGCAAAGGGCGTTGAGGTAACAGTTAAGACTGCTGCCGAAGGCACCTATGAGCAGACTCTTACCTCGGAAATGAACAAGGACAACGCTCCCACACTGTTCCAGGTAAACGGTCCCGTAGGACTTGCCAAATGGGGCGAATTCTGCGACGACCTTACAAATTCCGAGATTGCAAAGAATTTAACAAAAGAAGACTTTGCACTCAAAGAGGACGGCAAAATCAAGGGTATCGCTTATGTAATCGAGACCTATGGTATCATTTACAACAAAACTCTCCTTCAGAAGTATTGTGATTCCGATTACGCCACAGTTAAGAAGATCGATGACATCAACAGCTTCGACAAGCTTAAGACTGTTGCGGAAGAAATCCAGAAGAACAAAGAGGCTCTTGGAGTAGAAGGCGCGTTCACATCGGCAGGTATGGATTCTTCATCAGACTGGAGATTCAAAACTCACCTTGCTAACCTTCCCATCTATTTCGAGTACAAGGATGACAATGTATCCGATAAGAAAGAGTTAAAAGGCACCTACCTTGACAACTACAAGAACATCTTTGATCTGTACATTAACAACTCCACCTGCAAGCCCACAGAGCTGGCTTCAAAGACAGGCGAAAACGCCGAGACAGAGTTTAAGGACGGCAAGGCTGTATTCTTCCAGAACGGTACATGGGAATACGACGCAATTTCAAAGTCTCTTAAGGATGACGAAATGGGCATGCTTCCTATTTACATCGGCGCAGGCGATGAAGCTACACAGGGACTTTGCACAGGTACAGAAAACTATTGGTGCGTAAACACCAATGCAAGCGATGACGACAAGGCAGCTACACTTGAGTTCATCAACTGGTGTGTATCAAGCGAAGAAGGCACAAAGGCTATGGCTGAAAAAATGAACTTTACAATTCCTTTCAATGCAGCCAAAGAGTCAAAGAACGCTCTTGTTAAGATTGACACCGAGCTTACAAAAGCAGGCAAAACTCCCGTTAGCTGGAACTTTACAACAATGCCCAGCGAAGAGTGGAAGAACGGCGTAGGCGCTGCTCTTACTCAGTACGCCGCAGGCACAGGCGACTGGGATGCTGTAAAGAAGGCATTTGTTGACAACTGGAAGACAGAGAAAGCAAAGGCTACGGAATAATCGGCAACTCTGAATTTAAGTTAAATTAATCAGCATATAAATTTTTAGGAGACGGTTAAGCTTTAGCAGCTAAAACGGTAAAAACTCAAATAAAACAACTGTAGGGGTCGTGTCTTGACCGACGAGTGGACTATAAAAATGCTTATGGTGTTCAGCCACGGTCCGGTCAAGACCGAGCCCTGATTTTTTGCTTTGCGGCTTATCAGCTTTTATCCGGCTCCTTACTGTATAAAGAAAGGCAAAGAGATGTTTAAAAAACCAAAAAGAAAACTGTATGCATTAATCTTTGTTCTTCCTACGTTTGCGGCGTTCGTTATAGGTTTTATTTATCCGTTTATAAGAGGAATTTACCTGTCGTTCTTTCAGTTTCAGATCGTTTCAAAAACCAAATTTGTCGGTATCAACAACTACTTAAAGGCTTTTCAGGACGACAGCTTTTTAAGATCCTTCTGGTTTACATTAGGCTTTGTTGTTGTAAGCCTGGTTCTTATAAACCTTATTGCGTTTTTTGTCGCTTACGGACTGACAATAGGAATTCGAGGATCGAATGTTTTCAGAACCGTATTCTTTATGCCTAACCTCGTCGGAGGTATTATTCTGGGATATATCTGGCATCAGATTTTTGACGGCATACTCAGAAACCTTGACATGCCTTCGCTTGTTACAAACAGCGACATGGGTTTTTGGGGCTTGGTTATCCTGATGTGCTGGCAACAGGCAGGTTACATGATGATAATTTATATTGCCGGCTTCCAGAATGTTCCGTCTGACCTTTATGAAGCGGCAAAGATTGACGGCGCAACCAAAGGACAATTACTTACCAAGGTAACGTTGCCGATGATGATGCCTTCCATCACGATCTGCTCGTTCCTTACACTTACCAACTCCTTTAAGCTGTTTGACCAGAACCTTGCGCTTACCGGAGGTGCTCCGCTTAAGGACGGAATCTGGACAACGGGAATGATGGCGCTGAACATTTACAAAACCTTCTACGGCGAAGGCAGAAGCGCCAAAGGCGTAGGACAGGCTGAGGGCGTTATCTTCTTCGTTATTGTAGTAGCTATTTCGCTGCTGCAGCTGTTCCTCACAAGAAGAAAAGAGGTGCAGGCTTAATGGCAAAAGTTACAGCAACAGAACCTAAAAAAGTAAAAAAACAAACTGTCGGCATGAAAATTCTTACGGTGATTTTCACTATAGTTTCGGTTTTTTATGTAATGCCGATAGTCATTGTACTTTATAACTCGTTTAAAACAAACGAGGACATAAGCCGTAATCTTTTTGCGTTTCCTACCGCCGAAAGCTTTAACGGTTTCGCAAACTATGTTAAGGGCATGACCTTTGGTAACTATCCGTTTTGGGAAGCTGCTATTTGGAGCCTGTTTATTACCCTGGGCGGCGTGTTCCTGATTTTGCTTTGCACTTCGATGTGCGCGTGGTATATTCAGCGTTCAAACACGATAATATGCAAGATTATTTATTATTTCTGCATTTTCTCGATGGTTGTTCCCTTCCAGATGGTAATGTTCACACTTTCGGACACTGCCAACAAGCTTAAGCTCATTACTCCCTGGGGTATTCTGCTTATTTATCTCGGCTTCGGCGCGGGCTTGTCGGTGTTTATGTTCTCGGGCTTTGTAAAATCGATCCCGATCGAAATCGAGGAGGCTGCCGATGTTGACGGAGCAGGACCGCTGAAAACCTACTTCGGCGTGGTTCTTCCGATTATGAAGCCCACGGTTATTTCGGTCGCTATTCTTGAAACAATGTGGATTTGGAACGACTACCTTCTTCCCTATTTGATTTTGGACGGAGAGTACCGAACCATTCCCATTCACATGCAGTTCCTTAACGGAAGCTACGGTCAGACCGACAACGGCGCTATTATGGCGTTGGTTGTGCTGAGTATTATTCCGATCGTTGCGTTCTACTTCGCCTGTCAAAAATACATCATTGAAGGTGTTGTTTCGGGCGCTGTTAAGGGATAATTATTTCTTCAAAGCATAACAAAAACGCAGACAGTTTGGTTTTGAACTGCCTGCGTTTTTTAATATTATCTTAATTAATATCTACTGAACAAACCCCAATTTCAAACTGCGGAAAAGCAACGCTAATATCTCCGCCCTCAACTTCTCGATCCTCCTCAGATTGAGAAGCA
>ONPH01000162.1 GCA_900319655.1 uncultured Eubacteriales bacterium | reverse complement strand
CTAAAGCCCGAGTGCATTTTGTCCTTATACTCGGCAAAAACCAAATCGCAGCTATCGTCGAGCGCGTCGATAAGGTTGAACATCTCGCTGGCAGGGGTTTGCCCGTCGTCGTCGAGGGCAACCGTGATGTCGCCCGTCACGAACGAAAAGCCCGTCATAAGCGCCGAATGCTGTCCGAAGTTGCGCGCGAGGTCTATTCCCTTGATGTGCGGATTTTACGCCGCGAGCTTTTCGATTACCGAAAATACGTTGTCGGGAGAGCTGTCGTTTACGAGGATGATCTCGTAGTCATATCTGCCGTCCGCCTCAACGGTGGTGACGATTTCGTCAACAACCGTGCCGATTGTATGCTCCGAACCATAGCACGGAATAACAAATGATAACTTTTTCATTAGGTTATTTTACACCCTTTTCCCATTCTTCTCTCAAAATTGCCATAAATACCATATCATAGGGAGTGCCGTCGATGATAACGTCGTCCCTGAACGTGCCCTCGTACTTGAAGCCTGCCTTTTCGTAGCTTCTGATTGCCTGCTTGTTGTCGGCAAAAACTCTGAGGAACACGCGGTTCATACCGAGCTTTTCAAATGCGTAGTCGATTGCGAGCTTCGCGGCGGCAGAGCCGAGGCCCTTTCCGCGGCAGCTGTCCTCGCCTATAAAAATACCGTACTCGCATTTTTTGTGCTGCTGGTCGATGTCGCGCAGATAAACCGAGCCGACGTCCGTGCCGCTCTCGTTGTCAACGATGATGAACTGCGCTACGTCGCCGGTCTCAACGCGGTTGTGAAGCCAGTTGAGGTGAGCCTCCTCGGTGAGAGGAGTTCTGTATATAAAGTGTACGTAAACCGAGGGGGTGTTGCGCCATCTTACGATATTGGCGGTGTCAGCCTCGGTCATCGGTCTGATAGTTACGTTGCTGTTCATAAATTAACCCTTATAGAATTTGTTTACAGCGTCGATTACGCGCTCAATCTCGTTGTCCTTTAAGCCGTAGTACATCGGCAGTCTCAAAAGTCTGTCGCTTTCCTTGGTGGTGTACTTGTCCTCGCCTACGAACTCGCCAAACTTCTGTCCTGCAGGAGCGCTGTGGAGCGGAACGTAGTGGAATACCGCGAGAATGTCGTTCTCCTTAAGATAGGAGATGAGCTTTGTTCTCACATCAATGTTCTCAGCCTTGAGGTAGAACATATGCGCGTTGTGCTTGCACTCCGCCGGAATTACCGGACGGGTTACATAGCCCTTCTGCTCGAGCTGTTCAAAAGCCTTGTAGTACTTGTCCCACGAAGCGAGACGGTTGTTGTTAATCATATCCGCTTCCTGAAGCTGAGCCCAGAGGTAAGCGGCGTTCATATCGCTGGGAAGGTAGGACGAGCCGGCTTCAACCCAGGTGTATTTGTCAATCTGACCGCGCAGGAAGCGGCTTCTGTTAGTGCCCTTCTCGCGGATAATCTCGGCAAGCTCAGCGTTTTCTTCATCCTTGATAAGGAGAGCGCCGCCCTCGCCCATGCTGTAGTTTTTAGTCTCGTGGAAGGAGTAGCAGCCGTAGTCGCCGATTGCGCCGAGAGCCTTGCCCTTGTACTCGCTCATTACGCCCTGAGCCGCGTCCTCGCAAACCTTGAGGTTGTGTCTTTTCGCGATGTCCATAATAGTGTCCATCTCGCAGCCTACGCCTGCATAGTGAACGGGAACAATCGCCTTTGTCTTATCGGTAATCGCCTGCTCAATGAGCTTTTCGTCGATGTTCATTGTGTCGGGGCGGATATCTACAAATTTAATCTTTGCTCCGCGCAAAACAAAAGCGTCGGCGGTGGAAACAAAGGTAAATGACGGCATAATAACCTCGTCGCCGGGCTTTATGTCGAGCAGCAGCGCCGCCATTTCAAGAGAATGGGTGCACGAGGTAGTCAGCAGAGCCTTTGCTGTGCCTGTCTTTTCCTCAATCCAAGCGTTGCATTTTTTTGTAAATTCACCGTCGCCGCAGATTTTTTGATTATTTATGGCTTCCTTGATGTAATTAAATTCCGTTCCCAAAAAAGGAGGTCTGTTGAACGGTATCATAATATCACTTTCCTCTACTTTGATTTTTACCATAATTAAACATTCTAATTCACATACCATTATATTATAAATACTTGTAAAAGTCAATAAAACCACACCTTTTTAGCACCTTTTCGAGCCGATTTTATGATTTGAACAAACGCGGTGAAAAACACCTTTCAGCGATAACCAAATATAATCGAAACGTCAACTTGTCATTTGGTAAATTTACACAAAACAGCTCCGGAATTTGATTTTTAGAAGTTTTTTGCACGGAAAATATTTGGTTATTATTAACAAAGTTAAAAGTATAAATTAGTGCAAAATGACAGGGCAGAAGTTAGGGGCTGAGAGTTTAATTAATTTACAGGAAACGTTTGTTGATAGTTTAAAGGCTCCCCCAACGCTTTAGCTTTGGGGGAGCTGTCAGCGTTAGCTGACTGAGGGGGCGGCGTTGCCTTAATCGCTCCGTTTTGTATTGCAACGGAAAACTCGCGCTAAATCACACGCAGCCCCCTCCGTCACGCCGCTTTGGCGGCGTGCCACCTCCCCCGTAGCTTGACGCGACGGGGGAGGCTTTAAATTCGTTTATTTTTATAAAAAACAGAACAGAGGCAGACCGATGGTCTGCCTCTGCGTGCGAAATTTTAAAAAGGAGAGAATATGATTAAATCACTGTGTTGAGATAGTCTGTAATTTCTTTTTCCGTTGTGAAGCTCATAACCTTTTCAGCTACGGCGTCAGCCTCTGCCTTTGTCCATTTGGCAATGTTCTTTCTAACCTTCAAAACAGACGGAGCGGATACGCTGAACTCCGTAAGACCGAAGGAGATAAGCAGCGGAATCATAGCCGGGTTAGCCGCAGCCTCGCCGCACATACCTACGGGAATACCCTTGTTTCTCGCGCAGGTGATGATGCGTCTGATCATTCTCAGCACGCTGGGCTGGAACGGCGAGTAGAGGTACTCAACGTCGCTGTTTCCTCTGTCGGCAGCCATTGTGTAGCCGGTCAGGTCGTTTGTGCCGATGCTGAAGAAGTCCGCCTCGTCAGCGAGCAAATCTGCGATAACGCCGGAAGCCGCTGT
>ONPH01000037.1 GCA_900319655.1 uncultured Eubacteriales bacterium | reverse complement strand
GGAGGACGCCGCAAGGCTGGCGCCTTGCAAGGACGACAACGCAGTATTGCGGAAAATAGTCCGCAAAGATTGTCTACTTTTTATTAGGTATTAGTATTATTATTCGCATTTTCCGCAGCGCGTACAGCCGTTGCATATCATTTTCATTCCGCAGGTTTGGCACTTTTCCGAAAAATACGGAGTGTATAGCCTTTCCTTGGCAATCGGTATTCCGAGCGGATTTGTCAGCTTGAAATTTATCGGCTTTCCCTCATAACTCAGTCCCGATTTGTGAGCCTGGTTCGACTGGAGCTCACTGCTCTCGATACGGTACATTTTGCCGTCCTTGACGAACCGCCTGCCCGTTCCGCAAAATACAAATTTTACGCCGAATTCCTCACACTCGTCGCGCAGGCGCTTAACCCATTCATAATGGCACGGACGAGCTCCCGAGTAGTTTTCGCCGTCGCAAAGCACCTGCTCAATCTGCCCGAAAGGCAGATATTTTTTTATGCTTACTTCACCGATAAACGGCGCGCACATTATGCCCTTGTGCTTAAACGGCAAGTCTAAAAGTATGGGAATCCGCTCGTCGGCACGCTTTTGATTTTCACAGCTTACGTTGAAAAATACATTTTCCCAGCCGTCGCCCCAATCATACGGCAAATGGCCGCGCACTCTTTCGGGGCGTTTTGTAAGTAAAAAGAACACAACGTCGGGGCGCCTACGGATAATGCTCCACGCGTCATCGCGCCATTCGTCGGCTTCTTCAAGGAAGAAATCCGAGGTCATACACACCCTGAGCTGTTCGCCGCTCTGAACCTTGTAATTACCCTGTCTGTCCTTTGACAAGGGATAGCGAAAGCCTGCCTTTGTTCGGTAAATATCAGCGCCGTTTTTGCCGCGCTGTCCGTCCAAAAAATACATATAGCAGTTCTGACAGCCCTCGCTGCACTTTTTACATCCGTGCCATGGGTTCCAAATGTCGTGCAAAACCTCACCTCCCTATTTTTACCAAAGCTTTATTAATCCGCCGAACAAACCGCGGCACAGCATATATCGCTGCAGCCGCACTTGCTTAAAATTTTTGTGCACTCGGCAAGCGTACTGCCTGTCGTGATGATGTCGTCGATAAGCAAAACGCGCTTGCCTTTGAGCATTTCCTTATTTATTGGGCGGTAAACGCCCTTAACATTCTTTCTGCGTTCAGCGCCTGACAAGGTATGCTGAACCTGATTTTTCTTGTACTTTTCAAGCGAATGAATATATTTTGTGCGCATTAAATCCGCGCACTCCTTTGCGAGCAGCTCCGACTGATTGTAACCCCTGTTAAGCTTCTGCTCCTTGTGCATGGGCACGCAGGTGATGTAGTCGAAATCCAAATCCGTACCGGCGCTTCCGAGAGCCGTGATTATCGCAAACGCCAACGCCTTTGCATACTGGGCGCGATTGTGAAACTTGAACCTCTTAACCACCTCGGCAAAGTTGTCCTTATACAAAAACGGCGCAATACAGCGGTAGCCGCCCTCGATGTAGGTGGTGATTGGAATTTCGGGAAAATTTTTACTACATTCGTCGCAAGCATATCTTTGAGGGTCAATCACGATGTCGCAGTACGGACAACGCACAGGAAAAAACGAATTCAAGGCAAACTCGTACAACCCTTTCAGCTTGTATTTCATCTAATCACCCCTTAATAACTCAGTTAAACAACGATTGATATATTCTTAAGTCGCTGTCACCGAAAACGTTAAAGATTACTTTGATATCACTGCCGGTTTCAGCTTTATACTCACGAACCGTACTGAGGGCGATTTTCGCGGCTTCTTCCTTAGGAAAACCGAACACGCCCGTGCTGATACAGCAGAAAGCTATGCTCTTAACGCCGTTTTCCTCGGCAAGCTTAAGGCAGGATAGGTAGCAGCTTTTCAGCAATTCGCAATCCTTCTCTGTCAGCCGTCCGCCGACAATAGGGCCTACGGTGTGGATAACGTACTTGCTCGGCAGGTTATAGGCAGGGGTGATTTTCTCCTGACCTGTAGGTTCTTCATACCCCTGAGCAGTCATAATCTCGTTGCAGGCAGCTCTGAGTTGAACGCCTGCAAAGGTGTGAATAGCGTTATCAATACAGCCGTGGCACGGCGAAAAACAGCCGAGCATTTGGGAATTCGCGGCGTTAACAATCGCGTCGCATTTAAGCGTTGTGATGTCGCCCTGCCAAAGGTAAATATCGCCGTCGACAGGCTGTAAATCGTCGATATCCGTCACGCCTTTTTCCTTAGTCTGCTGTCGCAAATACTCGTCCTGAACGCGAATAAACTCATCACTGCAATTCTTTGGCATTCTGACGTTGAACAGCGAACGCAAAAGCCGCTTGCGGTTGTATTCGTCGTGTGGAATATCCGCCGCTTCTCCGCGTTCAGCGAGCATATATTCTATCAAAAATCTTTGTCTTTCCGCTTGCGTCACGTTAACACTTCCCTATCCGTTTAAATCCTCTCTCACAAAGTGAGTGCCCTGCCACGGTTCAATTTCGGGCAGACCGAACTTTTCTTTTCCGAGGGCGATTGATTTGAGCAAAAACGCCATATTCCGCGCGAGGGTTCTCATTGTCTGCATACCCTCGGCATCACAAGCAGCTTCGCCCGGTGCTCTGCCGTGAACGCAGTTCCAGTACTGGCTTGAAACAACCGGCATACGGCTGATTGTAAAGTACTTGTTTAGCTCGTCGAAGGTAGCCGTACAGCCGCCGCGCCTTGCGACAACAATGCTCGCGCCGACCTTCATTGTCTTGTCAAAGGAAGTGCTGTAAAACAGGCGGTCAAGGCAGGCAATCAGCGTGGCGTTTGCAGAGGCGTAATACACCGGAGAAGCGACAATCAGACCGTCGGCGCTCTCGAACTTTTCGGCAATTTTATTTACCTCGTCATCAAAAACGCAGTGCCCGAGCTCCGCGCAGCGGTTGCAGGCGATACAGCCGCGAACCGCCTTGTTGCCGATTTGCACAACCTCGGCTTCTATATTTTCCTCCGCGAGAGTTTTAACAACCTCGTCAATCGCGATTGAGGTGTTGCCGCTCTTGTGCGGACTTCCGTTGATGATTAAAACCTTCATAATATCCTCCTAATTCTTCTTAATATCGTTTATAACCGAAAGCGGACCGCCTGTCGGATAACCATCTGACAATCCTGTTCGGTCAATTAAAATTCCGTTTTTATCGTAGTCGGGATGAACCATAATCTCGGTATATCCGCGGACAATCCCCGACTGCAAGTCCGCCGATCTCCCGAAATATTCGGTTGTGATAAAGCCGTTTTCACGCCAAAAATTATTTGATATTCTGCCTTCGGTAATAACAGGATGTTCGGGCGTATCATAGGTGCGGTTAAGACGGATTTGCCTTATCCCCTGCTCCCTGCAAACGCGAGCGATAATCGGCGCTAAGTGCTCAATGGTGTGGATATAGTGGTGGGAATCCGCCCTGACGACGTTTATTCCTGCCTGCTTAATTCGCTCAGCCTGCGCCGAAAGCTCAGAATACATGGCGTTTTTCTCGAATTCCGTAAGCGGTCGCGGTGAACGAATATACTCCTTGTGAAAAACTCCGTCTCTAACAAACGCGGTGATTTTTGTTATCTCCTTTGTCAGAGGTCTGCCCTCGGTGAGGTTAAAATGCACGCCGATTTTACCTTGGAAACCGCGCTCGAAAGAAAGCTTTACAGCCTCGTCAAAGTACTCGCCGTTCGCCATCATTGTCGTGCCGTCAATCAATCCCCTGCCGAGCGCTTCGCCAATCGCGCATGAACAGCTGCGGTTCATACCGTAATCGTCGCCGTTGATAAACAGGCGCATATTCTCACCTCTTGCTTTTCCTTTTTTTAGGCGCAGGCAGTTCGTTTACCATCGCATTAAACAGCGCAGCCAAAAACTCTTTGTCGTCAAGGTTATCTACCAAAAGCATTTCCTTTGCGCCTTCATACGGGAGTTCGAGCGCGGCGTCGGGCATTAATTCTTTCGCTGATTTTGTCTGCTTTACGAGGAACCTGTCGTCGTATATTCCGCCGATAACCTTTCCCTGATAATAGATTATGTACTCGCCCATCATCGCTCTGTGCGACACGTCGTCAAGCTTAGAGAGCTGCTCGAGCACAAAGTCAAGATATTCCCTTGAAGAAGCCATATTTATACCTCTCAATCAATACTCTTAATATTCTACGCGGAGATTTTCTACGCCGTATCTCTCCTTAAACTCCTGCTCATCCTGCTTGTTGCGGATTAGCATTACCTCGGTAAACTGTCCGCCGTTTTTATCCCTAAAGCCTGCGACCTTTTCACCTGTGCAGATTGAGCTGCGGATAACCGCGTACTGCGTTTCGGGATCCAACGGCTTTGTATCAAACCGCTCGGTTTTGAAAATTGAAAATTTGCGTTTCTTCATACCGCAGTCCCCCACTCTTTATATGAAAATCCATAACTAAATTATAACCAAGATACAGCGATAAATCAATAGCTTTTATACGTATGAACTAAATCAAAAAATATCAAATTCAAAATGCGAAAAATTTAATTTCAGCATAGACAAGCAGCGTATGATTTGATACAATAATAACACAAAATCAACGGAGGGTTGAAAATGAGCGTCATTGGAAAGCAAATCAAGAAATACCGCAATCAAAAGAAATACACACAGGAAAAGCTCGGAAGCCTTATAGGCGTAACAACTCAGGCTGTTTCAAAATGGGAACGCGGCGGTACGCCCGACGCGGAGGTTTTGCCTAAGCTTGCCGACGCGTTAGGGGTAAGCATTGACGCGCTGTTTGGCAGAGAGGAGCAGGACATAAGGCTTACGCTGATGAAAAAGCTAAGCGCTATGCCGCAGGATGAAGCATTCCGCTCTGCGTTTAATTACTGCTGGTCGCTTATTTTGGGTCTGTCCGGCGACGAGAGCTTGACGGAAGATTTTGCCGATACCTTTACCGGTCATCCCGAAAAAAGCGATAAACGCAATGATTACTTTTCTAAGCTATTGTGTGACGACGGCTTAGCCTTGGCGCGGATTTCAGACGATTTTCGCCACTTTTTTCTGATGATACGTCCGCAGGAAGAAGGTATTTTGTCGCACTTTGAAAGCGAAGACGCCATCAGGCAGGTTTTTGCTTTGTTCGCGGATAAAAAAACTCTTAAAATCCTCTACTATCTTTATACGGTATCCGATATTCCGGTCACCGCGCCGCTCATATCTCAGGGCACCGGACTTGAACCGCACGACGTTGAACGCTGTATGAAAACGCTCTGTGACAAACAGATTGTACATCCGATGAAAATCGCGTCCGTCGACGGAGAGATTAATTCATATATCATCCGCTTTGAGACAAACGTGCTTCCGCTGCTTTGCTACGCGGACGGAATCGCCAAGGGCTCTCCATACCCTGTTTTCGGTATTTGCGATAGAAAAAAACCGATTTTTTAAACCGATAGTTTAATTTGGCTCCTTATGATTTAATGTTTATGTAAACAGTTGCTTGATATACGTCGGCAGCTGTTTTATTATATAGATATAAAGGCAACACCGCACACCTGAATTATGCGGTATTGCCTAAAATTTACGTGAGGAGTGTTATTATGAAAAAAATATCAGCGATTATATTAATCATTGTTATGATTGCTTCTTTTGCCGGATGCGGTTCTAAGTCTGCGGAAAGCTCTGCGGCTTCGTCAACGGAAGTACAAACTACAGAAGCCCGGACAACACAGCCTGAGACTATTACGTCGGATATGAAAAGCAAGCTCGATAAGGTATTGACGGACGTGAACTACAAAGGCGTTCTTCAAATTTCAAAGAGCGGCAGTGTTGTATATCAGTATACAAAAGGCAACGACGATAACGGCAAGCCGCTGACGATTGGCGCTTCAATGCCGATTGGCTCGGTCTCAAAGCAATTTTGCGCGGCTTGCGTTATGCTGCTTTGCGACCAAAAAAAGCTCAGTGTTGACGATACGCTGGACAAGTATTTTCCCGAATATAAAAACGGAAAAAAGATGACAATCAAAAACCTGCTTAATATGAGCTCCGGACTGACAAACTATCTTGAGCTGATTAATCCGGTTGACATAGGCACAAACGAGAAGGAAAATATCCAAAAAATCAAGAAGGCTATATTTGACAAAGAGCTCATCTTTGAACCGGGCAGCGATTATCAGTATTCAAACTCAAACTACTTCCTGCTTGCGGATATTGTTGAGCAGGTAAGCGGAGTTACCTATAAAGATTATCTCAGAAAAAACTTTTTTGAACCGTTTGAGATGACCCACACCGGCTTTACCGATGAAGTAACGGAAAATCACGAGTGGACTTTCGCTCTATCCAAAACGGAATCAATAGAAGAAGGTTTCTACAATCCCGGAATAACCAAGGGTGCCGGCGATATTGTATCAAACGCTGAGGATATGGACAAATGGATGCGCGGACTGAGCGGAGGAAAGGTTATCTCTGCCGACGCGTTTAAGCAAATGACTCAAACCGTGAATCCGAACAGCACAGAGGAATACTGCTACGGCTTTTGGCATATGCCGTACGGCGGCTCAGGTCATGTCGGACAGATTCCGCCGCATTTCGGAGCGGTTGATTATATCAATACCGAGCGTGACGTATATCTGTTCGCGGTGTCAAACTCAGGTAGAGGAATGTCGTACGTACAGGAAATTCCGCAGACGCTTTTGAGCGTTTTGTTTGAACAATAAAGAAAACCGAGGAGCAAAGACAATGAAAAAACTCATCTCAGGAATACTGTGCGCGGTTATCTTTCTTTCAATATTGACAGCCTGCGCAGGCAACTCGGGAACTTCCGGCAGTTCAAAGGCTCAGAACAGCGCGGCTACCGCGAAAACAAATGAGCAAAAGCTTCATACGCTGACGGTCTGCGCGGCTAAGGACGCAGGAGATATCACAGCGGTATTTCTGAATACATCAACCGGCAAAACCGCCGCAGTCAAGATGAAAAAGAACGGCGAGCAGGGCGCAAACAATATTTTCACTTGTCAGGGGGACGTAAACCTATACAATATGGTTCATGTTAAATTCGGCGAAAAGTCAAGTATGGACGTTGCGTTTAACAGCTTTATCAGCGGCTGGTACCTAAAAAAAGATGAGCTTCTTCCTTATATTACCGGCAAAGAGCCTGTTTATGACACTAAGTTTGAAACAAAGGCATTAAAGTTTGACGGACGTGATAAGCTCGTCTATATCTACACACCGCAAAATTATGATAAAAGCGCGGAGGATAAATACTCCGTCATCTATATGTTTGACGGTCAGAGTATTCTTACAACCGGCAAGGACAGGGGAATGGACAACGATACGGTTTGCTGGAACGTTGCCGAACACCTTGAAAGTATGATGTCTGTCACCGATAATAAGGCGATTATTGTCGGCATCGAAAACAATGACTTCTACAGATGGGATGAGCTTGTTCCCGATTTGGGCGATATAAATACCGAAAAAGAACCCGAAAACGTAAAGCCCGAGGAATTAACAAAAAAGCGCGGCTCTGACTTTGCGAACTTCGTCTGCGATACTGTTATGCCGTATGTGAACGAAAACTATAACGTCTATACCGACGCGGAGCATACCGCATTGGCAGGCTCGTCCTTAGGCGGTCTCGAGACCTTTTACACGGTTCTGTCACACCCCGACAAGTTCGGTACAGGCGGCGTGATGTCGGCGACCTTTGATATGTACGCCGACAAGCAGTGGACGGATTTTCTGAAGGATAAAATTAATATGGATAACGCGCCGTTTTTGGGATACAAGCAATCCGCTTGAGCAGACGCTTAAGGAATTAGAGCTTGATCCAAGCAAAATCGAGCCGGGTTATATCTATTACGACAACAGCGAAACCAAGTGGGATAAGGTTTACGCCTACTGGTGGGGCGGATTGGCGTTCAACAGCTTCACAAAGGAACCCTACTACTTTTCGGAATGGCCGGGCTTTCAAATGGAGCGGATTGATAATTCCGATATTTACCGAATCAAAGCTCCGTGGGGAAATCAGGGAATTATTTTTGACTCGGGCGTTACCGACAGAGAGGTGTCCGAGGGTAAGGAAGCGTTCCAGACAACCGATATTCCGTACAACAACGACCTTATCGGTAAGCTTTACAAAATTGATATGTCCGTAGAACCGAAGGCAGATCCCGGCGTTATGAAATCAAAGCGCAGATATTCCGCCGGAAATTGGTCGGACTATTCAGCGGAATAGTGATAAATTCACAGGCAACAGCCGGCGAATCAAACGGATTGATTCGCCGGCTGTTTAATGAAGAGGGGTTTATTGTTTTGTATTGGGAATTGTAACCTTCACAACCGTTCCGCCGCCTTCGCGCGGTGTGATTTTCAATGTTCCCTTGCACATCATATTAAGCCGCTGCTGAATATTAGCGAGTGCAGTATGAGGTTCATTGTCGGTAGACGGCTGATAATCAAGTCCGTTGTTTTCGACAATAATCTCGTTTCCCGAATCCGTCAGCCGTGTTTTGACATAGATATGCAGCGCCTCACCGTTTGGATCTAAGCTGTGCTTTACAGCGTTTTCCACAAGCGGCTGTAAGGTGAGCGGCGGCACTTTGAAATCTATATGCGGAGTGTCATAATCGACGCAGAGCATATCCTCATGCTGTGCCTGTTCCACGGCAAGGTACGCTTTGGTATGTTCGAGCTCGTCCTTGAACGGTACAGCTTCTTCGCTTGGACAGCCGTGAAGTTTTTGCGCAGATAGGTAGTGAAGTCCAGCGTTACCTGCTGCGCTTTGTCAGCATCCTGCTTGCAAAGGTAGTAAATACTCATCATCGTGTTGTAAATGAAATGAGGGCGCATTTGAAGCACCATAACGCTGGCACGCTGATTTGCAATCTCGCGCTGCTGATGAAAATTATGAATAATTTGGTCTGAGACAATGATATAGCACATCGAAAGCGCGCAGATACCTACTCCTGAGAAAAGGAACGGCACAATGTCGATGAACGCGTGCACGGTAAGGAAGCCTGTAAAAGGCAGCAAAAAGATTAAGAAAGCGACCAAATACCGGGTTGACAGTTTTTTTCGCCTGCGGATTAAGCCCACAATATTAACGAACATACCGAGTACCAGCGGAAGCATCGGCAATGGTAACAACGACGTGCGGATAAATTCATTATTAGGAGTTACAACATAGAACCAATTTGTAAACTGCCCAATACTAAGCGCAAAGAAGCAGATAAGCCAAAGCAAAATCACAGTGTGAAACAGCTTGCTGCTCTTAACGCTTTCTCCGCAGTAGTGCAAAAGCAAAATTGTAGGCAGAGGCACTAGAACCGACGCAAGTAAAGCTTCAAAGTATACGACAATCTTTTCTAAAATTATACTCACCCCATCATATATACAGCGCAAAAATGCCGCAGGTGCTTTTCTATGTCCTGCATAACCTTCTGCCGGTACTGCGTCTGTCTGTCGGCTTTTGCAATCATCACCACAAC